>JANMQQ010000337.1:0-10232 GCA_031370545.1 Gammaproteobacteria bacterium | reverse complement strand
GTGACGAACTGCGCTTCAGGTTCCGGCGCAGTGTATGTTTACATCCGCAGTGGCATTGCCTGGTCCCAGCAGGCTTACATAAAGGCCACAAACACAGGCGCCGTGGATGCGTTCGGCCACTCGGTCGCCCTAAGTGCCGATGGCAATACACTCGCGGTGGGTGCGTCTCAGGAAAAAAGTGCAGCGACAGGTATAGATGGCAATCAAACCAATGGTTGTGCCACTACCCCCGTTACGAACTGCGCTTCCTTTTCCGGCGCGGTGTACGTCTATACTCGCCGCAGCACCACGTGGTCCCCTCAAGCCTACGTGAAGGCATCCAACACCGATGCTAGTGACTCCTTCGGCTTCTCGGTCAGCTTGAGCGGCGATGGCAACACACTCGCGGTCGGAGCGTATAACGAAGACAGTGCGGCCACGGGTATAGGTGGCAATCAGGTCCATGGGTGCTCCGCTATCCCCGTGACAAATTGCGTTTCTCGATCTGGCGCGGTGTACGTGTACACACGCAATGACACCACTTGGGCCCAACAGGCTTATGTGAAGGCATCAAATACTGCACCAGGGAACTGGTTTGACTGGTTCGGCTATTCGATCTCCCTGAGTACCGATGGCAATGCGCTCGCGGTCGGCGCGTATAACGAAAACAGTGCGGCCACTGGTATAGGGGGCAATCAGACCAATGGTTGCGCCACTAACCCCGTTACGAACTGCGCTTCCTCTTCCGGGGCGGTATACGTTTACATCCGCAGCGCCACCACTTGGGCCCAGCAAGCCTACGTGAAAGCCTCGAATACCGAAGCCAGTGACTACTTCGGCTACTCGGTCGCCCTGAGTGGTAATGGCAACACGCTCGCTGTAGGGGCGATGAGTGAAGACAGTGCTGGCACTGGCGTGAACAACACCGTGCCCGGTCAGAGTGATACTTCAGCTCCTTCCGCTGGCGCGGTGTATTTATATTAGTTGCCGTTCCGATGCGCTGCGTAACTACAGCGCAATGCCCCGAAAACGGAAACACCAAAAAAAGGACCCTCACGGGTCCTTTTCATTCTTTGCGCAACTTTTATGGGGCAGGCCTGGTAACTACATTTTGAATCAGGGTAACCGCCTTCTGTGACAACAATCTGCCGTTCACAGACGCATCACTCTCAAAAGCGATTAAATTTTTAGCTAAGACTGTTCCTTCCAAATGTGCGGTCGTTCCAAGGGTCACAGTTGCACCGGCGACTTGCCAAAAGATATTTTTGGCCAGTGCGCCGCCTGCTAAGGTCACTTTCTTAGCGCTTGCCATGGTGAGACTATCTGCGATTTGGAAAATCCAAACATCATTTGGGCCACCTGAGAGGGTGACATCATAGGATATTGAAACTCCGGTGCCCCATTTGTAGAGACCTGGAGCCAGGGTGTATCCGCCAATTTCTCCGGAGTTCAATTCAGTAACATCGGGTAAAGTACGCCCGGCGGCGTCGGTGTATGCAGTTTCCATGTTGCCTACAGCCGCTGTAAGTAATGTGGCGTCAGTCACCCTGCATGGAAGAGGACCCGCTTCATCTACTGAGTAAATTATCCCTGTCACTTCAGCACAGGTTACACCGATGGCAGTGCCGCTGATTCCACTCGCGCCAACATCTCCAGTAATGACAGAGGTGGGCTTATCCGTGACTCCTGATTTTGTCAGAATTGCAAAAGGAGCAGCTCCTCCAAGATTTACCGGTGCTGGACCATGACCCGCACCTCCAACACCTGTGCCCGCGCCTGGTGTAGTTGAGCCACCACCCTTGCTGTCGTCTCCATCGCTACTGCCGTTGCAACCGGCTAGCGAAGCGGACAATACCAATGCCGTGAACAAGCTGTACGTTAGGACGGAACTACGTTTGAAATTACTCATTTTTCATCTCCATTATTAATTACTTATCCTCGATAAGCGTGCATGCAGTTGTAGGCTTCTTCCCTGCCACCCACTGTTCGTTGAGCAACTTAGCCAAAAAAGAAAGGACCCTTGCGGGTCCTTTCTTGCTTCACGACTGCAAATTAGGCCCTATTTGCTGCCCTTATTTTTACCTGCTGCATGGTGCTCGTCGTCGTCCTTATTGCCCGCATGGGGCCCGTCATTGTCATCTTCGTCGTGGTGTTCCTGGTCCTGGCAGGACGGCGGTGTGCCGGGGCCTGACAACACGCCACAACCGATCACGCTGGCATCCGTCATCGTCACTGCAACGTTCGCCAAAGCTTGGCCAGCCAGAGTTCCACCCGTCAAAGTAATCGAGCCGAGAATGGCATCACCGGCAAGGATGTTGCCTTTGAAGGTCGACGTGGTCATGGTTGCCGCACCGCTGGGTGCCCAGAACACGTTACAGGGTTGCCCGCCGCCATCCATGACCACCGAAAAGCTGGTGCCGGTCAGCGCGCCATCGACGAGGAAAATCCAGACGCCATCGGTCGGTCCGGTGAGCGTCAAGGTGCCCGCTTTGGCGACCGAGTCAGCACAGTAAACCCCGGGCGCAAGATGCTGGCCCGCAAGGTTGCCCAGCATCGGAGTGCATGCGGTGGACTGGAGTTGAACTGCGGCATAAGCACTGAGGAAGTCCGTGCGTGCCTGCGCTGCAGCCGGGTCGGTTGCGGGCGGCATGCTGCCAGCAATCGTGCAACCGGTATTAGTGAACGGAACCGCGCTGCCTGGAGCGACGCCGACATTTCCGGCAATAACTCCAGCGGTGCAGGTGACGTTGGTGCCGCCCAGTACGGCGAAACCCGATGCCGTACCGACAGATGGTGCGACGGCGAATGCCGACGAGGTGCCACCCAACAGCGCAGCGGTGACAACCAAGCTGGAAAAGTGTTTCTGAAAATCCTTCATCATGCGTTTCCTTGTAGGTAGGTACTGATAGGTGAAACTAAAATTTCCAGGACACACCGCCCACACTCCCTGAGGGGCGGTGCATCCCGGTGGCCAACCACAGCCATCGGCGGAACAAACAACACATGGCCGGAAAAACCGGAACCCGCGAACCAATAGATTCTGAATCCCGGCCATGACCGCATCTTTACAACGCGGGTTTTGTCACTACATTCGCTTGAAGAGTAGCTGCGGTCTGCGCCAGCAACCGGCCGTTCACGGATGCGCCAGTCGTCAGTGCGATTTTAAATTTAGCCAAAATTATTCCCTCGAAGTGTGCGGAAGCCCCAATTGTCACCGCATCTCCAGCGACCTGCCAAAAGATGTTCTTGGCCTGTGCGCCGCCTGCCAGCTTCACATTCATAGCGCTCAACATAGTGAGAGTATCCGCGATCTGGAAAATCCAGACATCGTTGGGGCCACCCGAAAGGGTGACATCATTTGATATTGAAACTGGCATACCCCATTTGTAGAGACCGGGAACGAGAGTTTGTCCGCCAATCTCTCCATCACCCAGATTGATCTGGTCAGGTAAGGTTCGTGCGGCCGCATCGGCGTAGGCAAGCCCCATATCGCCGATAGCCGCAGTCAGTAATGTAGGGTTAATCACTCTGCAAGGCAGAGGACCGGTCCCATCGACTGCTGAGTAAATTGTCCCCGTCACTTGCGGACAAGTTAAACCGATTGCAGCACCGGTGATTGTCGTCCCAATATCTCCAGTGACAACAGAGGCATGGCTATCGGTATCCGTGATTCCTGTTTGTGTCAGGATCGCAAACGTACCCGCCTTTCCAAGATTGACCGCCGCCGGACCCGCCGCGCCGGTGGTAAAGCTCCAGGTGTAGTCGTTAGCCAACGCATTGCCCACCAGATCCTTCACGCCGGTGGTAATCGTTGCTGTTATCAGCTTGTCGCCGGGAAGACTATTGGTCGGATTCAAGGTTGCAACCAGGCCCGCATACGTCACTTCCGCTGGAACTGACTCCAATGTTTCGCCGTTCATATAAGTCAAGGTAAACGTAACGCTGTTGATCGTAGTGCTGTTGATCGTTTCAGGATCCATCGCCTCACTGAAGGTGGCGGTGACGTTGCCGTTTGCCGGCACGGGACTAGCCGCATTATTGAGTGGTGCTGTAACACTCACTGTGGGCACCGTGTCATCCGCCATCGCGCCGGTGGTGAATCTCCATTCCACGTTGGCAGCCAAGGCATTGCCGGCGAGATCTTTGGCACCGGTGGTGATCGTTGCGATCAGTATCGTGTTCGCGGGAAGGTCGCTGTTGGGATTGAAGGTAGCAATTTTACCGGCATAGGTGACAACACCTGGAACCAGAGGCAGGGCCCCTTCGGCTTTTACCGTAAATGCGGTCGCAGTGATGGTTGCAGGATCCATCGTCTCACTGAACGTCGCGGTCACATTCCGGTTGGTGGCTACCAGTGAATGGTCAACCTGGGTATCCGCCGGGCTGGTGGAACTGACCGTGGGCACGGCGTCATCTCGCTCGGTTCCGGTGGTAAATTTCCAGCTCACATTAGAAGACAAAGCATCGCCTGACAGATCCTTGGCAGCGGTGGTGATTGTGGCGGTGAATTCTTTTTCAGCGGCAAGATCATCGGTCGGATTAAAGGTTGCAAAGGTGCCTGCGTAAGTCACTTCACCGGGTACCGGAACCAGCACGTCGCCTTCCATGCGCGTCAATGTAAACGTGGTGGAATTCTTGAGGGTTGCAGCGTCCATCGCCTCGCTAAAAGCGGCGATGACGTTCCGGTTGAGGGCCACCACATCAGGGTCATGATCGGCTGGTATCGTCGACGTCACCGTCGGCACGGTTCCGGTGGTAAAGCTCCAGCCCGCAACATTCTTGGCACCGGTGGTGATGGTAGCTTTATATAGGGTATTCGCCGCGAGATCGGCATTGGGATTAAAAGTCGCGACCGTCCCTGCGTAAGTTACTTCACCGACCACCGACGTGTCCCCGGCCATCAAGGTAAAGGTGGTCCCGGTAATCGTTGCAGGGTCCATTGCTTGATTAAAAGTGGCCGTGACATTTCCGCTGGTGGCGACATTGGTTGCCAGGTCCGCAGGCGTGGTGGCGGTCACGGCAAGGTCGGTCGAGGTGGGGTTAACTCCGCCGTTGTCATTGTTCTTGCTGCTACTACCGTCCAGCCAGCAGCCAGTCATGAGCAGCGCCAACGGCACCGCCAACCATAGTTTGTTGTTGAATATTCGTTGCATGTTTATTGTCCTCTCTGAAAAAATTTAAAACACCCGGTCCCTTGAACAAACCCTCATCCAAGTTCGTGTGTGTTTGTAGCCCTTTGATGTGATTCGTACTGTTCGTTGGCGTACTTAGCAGCCCAAAAAAAGGACCCTTGCGGGTCCTTTTCCATTTACTAGATGTGCTGCTTATTAGGGAGCAGGTTGTGTCACCTTATTTTGAACAAGCGTGACATTGGTTTGCGACAACAGACGGCCATTCACAGCGGCCTTCATTCCCAGGCTGATCTGATTTCGAGCCAACACAATTCCATTGAATTGTGCGTTCTCACCGATATAAACATCGGTTCCACCCAGACCATCACCAGCCACTATCCAGAAGATGTTTTTGGCCAGCGCGCCGCCGGTTAAAATCACCTTGGTAGCCACCTCCTGATTAAGGTCGCCGTCGATCTGGAAAATCCAGACATCGTTGGGGCCACCCGAAAGCGTGACGTCGGACGAGATCGAAACTCCGCTTCTGGTGTCGGTATTTACTGCGATGGTCCATTTGTAGAGACCCGGCACAATGGTCAATCCACCGATTTCTCCGCCATGCAAATCAGTACCACTAGGTGAAGTCAGCGCGGCAGCGGCCGTGTATGCGGCTTCCATATCGGTTACGGCCGTAGCCAGGGTGGTGGGAGTCGGTATCGCGTACTCGGCAGAGTAGATCTTTCCAGTCACGAAGCCGGATGTTGAAAATGTATTCGAGCTATCCATTTCTTCTAAAAATCCGTTAATGCGATTTTCCTTAAGTGTCTCGCCAGGACTCACGCCGATATCACCGATGACTCCACCCGCTACCGCATCTGTCACCGCAACTTGTTGTTTGGCCAAAATTACAAAATTGCCAGCGGTTCCAAGCGTGACGGGCGCTTGACCGACTACAGCCGTAAAGTTCCAGCTGTAGTTCGCGGCCAGCGGATTGCCAGTCAGATCGCGTGCGCCCGTGGTTACGGTCGCGGTCAGAGGACTGTTAACTACAAAATCAGTCGCTGGATTAAATGTCGCGACCTTGCCCGCGTAGGTTACTTCGCCGGGTACGTCGGCCGCCCCGTTCTTTAACGTAAAGGTGGAGGTGTTAATTGTTGACGGATCCATCGCATCGCTAAAGGTTGCGGTGATATTTCCTGCCAGCGGCACGGTCGCGTTATTCGCCGGAGTTGTGGAGTCCACCTTAGGCCCATTCGCACTGGGCGTAACGTCGCCTCCTGGATTATTGTTACTACTGCTACCGCTGTTGCACCCGGCCATGACCAGTACCAAGGGTGCTGCCAGTAACCACATTTTGTTTTCAAAGATTCGTCGCATTGGGTTGTCCTCTCTCAAAATGAAACTGTTTAAACCGCTACGTCCGTTGGAAAGCGCGCTGGGTCCAAGTTCGTGTGCATTTGTAGCGTTTTCTCCGGAAGCCCACCGTTCGTTGGCGTACGCAGACAAAGAGAGAACAACGCGGCCCTGCAAAAATTGCATGAGATCAATGGGTATGGGCAGTCGATATGTCGAGAACAGCGACCTGCGGCGTAACAGTCGGGACCGCTTGCGATCCAAGCTTGTGTCAATACAAGGCGACACTTTAGATGGAGCAAGCGCAGTGGCTGCGAAGTTTTAAAATCAGGTGATAGGTGAAGCAAAATGCGGAGGGGAATTCAGAGCAACGGTTACAAACCAATCACGTCGACTGCGAACCAGTCGCCGATACTGCGAGCAAAAAAATCCAATAAAAAAAGCACGGTGCAAATCGCACCGTGCCTCATCACGACTATTAAAACAGTCAAGGCAAATTAATGCGCCTTGTGTTCTTTGATTTCAGTCGTATGGCCTTTGTCGTCGATGGAGACTACAACCGTCGAACCAGGCTTGATGCTGCCGACTTTCTTGGTCTTGTCATTGAAATGGCCTTTGAATTCCTTGCCATCTTTATCTTTCAAGATGTAGAACTCGCCGTCGATTTTCACCAACGTGGCTTCGACCGCTTTCATTTCCGTGGCTTTCATGTCCATGTGCTTTTCCATCGGAGCAGCAGCAGGAGCTGCGGCAGGAGCGGCAGGTGTTGCATCAGCCGCTAAAACCAAACCGGAAAACGACACCACGCCGACTGCGATTAATGCTGCAATTTTCTTCTTCATAGAGTTCTCCAAGAGTGAATGCTTATTGAGGTTTCGAACATGATTTAGTTCTTGTTGTCGACTTTACATACCGTCAGATGAACGTGACCTGAACCCATTTGCATTTCTTCGCACGACAAGCAACCGAGCCTGGGGCGCGAAGTCACTGCGTTTGGGTTCGGTCTGAACGATGGGTATACACGTTCGGAAACCACCGCAGGCAACGCGCATGTTGATGGCATGGTAAGTTGAAACCGCAAGAATTAAGGACGCGCAATCATTCAACAACACGTCGATGGCGTCAAGCGGCGTAAACGGATGAAGGGGTTAGGCGATTAAGAGGTGTTTAAGATTGGCCAGGCTCACACCAGCCATCGACGCCGATGGAGCCAGGTTTTTGCAGTACTGTGATTCAGATCAAATTCAGCACGAGCAAAAAACGTCACAACCCAGCGCGACGATATGCTTGGCGCTAAAGTCTGCCTTTTTGAAACCCAATGCCTTCGTGCCGCATTCACTGGTGGCGAGCTCATGGCGGATCAATCCGCTATAACGACCGTCGCCTTTGCATTCAACAATTTCTGCCCAGAAACACGAGCCATTGGCTTCAACACGCACGAAACACCCGATAGAAATGTGTTCGAGTCGTTCGGCATCCGGCGCGACAAATGTGCCATTTGCATATTGAACTTCAGCTTCCATGGAGCAAACCTCATTATCTGATCTACAACGTCAGGCGGACAAACCCGCGCGTGACAGCACAATTATCGCCGCAAATAAATGATTGTCCACCGTACATTTACACACATAACGGCAAATCGTTGCCTACGATGACCCCGGGCCTGCGATTCATCAGTTATCGCTAATGCGGTGCAGAAAATTCTTTTGCGCGTCGGTAGGGATATCAACATCCAGCAGCACCCCGATGTCATCAGTGCGCACGAGTGCGAGCTGGTCAGGTGCAGATTCAATCACGTGACGCGCGCCGTCATCACCCTGCAGTAGTGACAAGTGTGTTTTGAACTTCGCGGCAAACCCCACCGGATGACCCCGCCGTGCTTGGTAGAGCGGAGCTGCGATACCCGCACCCGCATGTAATTGTTGCGCCACCCTGCGAATGGTTTGAGGCTGAATCCACGGCATGTCCGCCAGCGCGATCACCCATCCGTCGACATCAGGCATCGCGGCCACACCGCAGGCGATGCTGGAGCCCATTCCCTGCGTGGCGTTAGCACATTCGACAATGGATAAGCCCAGACCCCTCATGATGTCATGCACCGCACCATCCCCCGGCCGTACGATCGCGATGCTGGTGGGCAAGGCAGCAATTAAATGACGTGCAGCATGTTCCGCCAGCGCCACGCCATCATCAAGACGATGCAACAGTTTGTGCGCGCCAAAGCGCGTGCTGCTGCCCGCAGCCAGCAAAACTCCAACAATCACGCCAACCTCAGCGACACGCCGTGCCGCGCAGCCGTGACCCCGGCAAGAATCGACAGGGCGATTTCGGCCGGGGTTTTTCCGCCCAGCGGCAAACCCACCGGCCCATGCAAACGCGCGATGGCGGATGCGTCCAATCCCAACCACGCGAGCCGCTTGATGCGCGCGGTATTACTTGCCACCGAGCCCAATGCGCCGATATAAAAAGCGTCTGAGGGTAACGCGATACCGAGCGCCAGATCATCCAACTCCGGGTCATGCGTGAGCGCTAACACGGCGCTGCGCCCGTCCCGTGAGTGTGCCGCGACTTCGTCCGGCATGTTATTGTCAAGCTTCGTTCCCGCCACATCCCATTGCCGCGCATATTCAACACGCGGATCACATACCACCACCTCATAATCCAGCGCAACCGCCATTTGTGCGACGAACCGCGACAACTGTCCGGCACCGATCAACAGCACGCGCCACTGCGGGCCAAATACTTTTTCGAGATTTTGTCCGTCGAAGGAAAATTCCTGCGTGCGCGACACTGGGTGCAGACTGACTTCGCCAGTCGCCAGACACACGCGCCGCACCAGGGTTTGGCGCGTTTCGATGGCGCGCAACAGCGAACGCAGCGGAGCGGCGCTCTCCAACGGCTCAGTCAATAAATCTAACTGTCCGCCGCAAGGCAGGCCCAGTTGCGCAGCATCTTCTGGAATAGTGCCCAAGCTTAACAACTGCGGCTGTGTCGGCCACGCCTCACGCAGACGCGTTGCCAGATGCGACTCCACACAGCCACCGGATACTGCACCGACCCAATCGCCCCGGTCATTCAGGGCCATCAAGGCACCAACCGGGCGCGGCGATGATCCGTAGGTGCGCGCCACCGTCACCAGAATCACGCGCTGGCTTTTTCGCAACCATGCGAAAGCGGCGGCGAGGACTTCCTGATCGGCGCCGAGCATTACAAACGAATCGGTAATTTGCGCACCGGCGTGCCGGTCAGTGCATACACAGCGTTGGCCACGGCGGGTGCAATCGGCGGCACACCCGGTTCGCCGACGCCGCCCGGGGGGTCAGTGCTTGGCACAATGTAAACTTCGATCTGCGGGGATTCGTCAAAGCGCAGCAACGGATAGTCATTGAAATTGTTTTGCTGCACACGACCTTGGGCAAGCGTGATTTCGCCCTTCAACGCAGCAGTTAATCCAAAAATAATCCCGCTTTCCATTTGCGCCGCGACGATGTTGGGATTCACCACCGTACCGCAATCTATCGCGCACACCACGCGATGCACCCGCACGACATTTTTCTCCACCGATACTTCGGCGACCTGCGCGACAAAACTGCCGAACGATTCCGCCACCGCAATCCCGCGTGCACGGCCCGCCGCGAGCGGCATGCCCCACCCGGCTTTCTGTGCAGCCAATTCCAGCACCGCGCGATGGCGCGGATGGTCCTTCAATAATTCGCGGCGCAACGCGTACGGATCTTTGCCCGCAGCGCGCGCTGCCTCATCAAAGAAGCACTCCGTGACAAATACATT
>JANMQQ010000333.1:0-2909 GCA_031370545.1 Gammaproteobacteria bacterium | reverse complement strand
TGAAGAAGGGCCAACGATTGCGCGGCTGCATGAGTTTATCGACATGCGAACCAGCCGCACTGGAAAACACCACGAGATTTATTTGAGCGATATACGCCGCGCAGACCCAAAGAAATGGAAAACCATCATTCGTCATCCTATGACCTGAGTATCAAACTGGTGAGCTCAGCACTTGCAAACATGTCGCTGCCGTTAATTTCCATCCACGCGTTGCACCGGCCATGACATGATAAATCGAGCACCACGCAGCGGTGAGTCTTCAACGTCTATTTTTCCGCCGTGCCACTGCGCGATGCGCTGGGCGATGGCCAGCCCCAGGCCATAGCCGCCGGAGTCGCGGTTGCGACTGGTGTCCAGACGCGTGAACGGATCAAAGATTCGCGCGCGATCCGCAGCCGGGATACCGGGGCCATCGTCGTCGATAGTGATGTGGCAGGTGTCGGCAATTACACCGGCGCTGACTTCAACGCGCTGCGTGGCGTAGCGCTGCGCGTTTTGCAGCACGTTGCCGAGCGCGCGCGCCATGAGCTTGGGTTCAAAAACCGTAAACGTATCATTCGCGTGCAGGGGATGAACTTGCAACTCGATATGGCGTTCCCCGGTCCAGGCACGCTGTACTGTTTCATTCAGCCAGATGGCCAGATCTTGACGTTCCAACTTCAACTCCGGTGTGGCACGGTCGAAACGCGCATAGGTCAGTAGCTCGGCGATCAACCCTTCCAGTTCGTCGATGTCGGCGCTCATGCCGTCGATATGGCGCGCGCGTGTGCCTGCATCCGGCGCGTTTTGCAGCATCTCCAAGCCGAAGCGCAGCCGCGCGAGCGGGGTGCGCAGCTCGTGCGATACCGCATTGGTCAATTCTTTATGCGAAGAGATCAATTGCTGGATGCGGTCCGCCATCGCGTTGAAGGTGTGCGCGAATTGTCCCAGCGCTGCACGCGGAGAGATGTGCGTGCGTGCGGCAAAGTCGCCGCGTCCGAAGGCTTCGGCAGTGGTGCGCAACTGCGCCAAGCCGCGCCACAGCGGGCGGACCCAAACAAACACGACGATAGCGATCATGCTCGCCAGGATGGATAGCAAGGTGGGAGTGAGCCGGGATAAAAATACCGGTTCAACGAACGGGCCAATGCTTAACACATGGTGGGTTGCGCCGATGCGGTGGTGATGGCGCTCATCGTCTGTGACAACATCGGTTGACAATACCAGCCCTCCAAGCAATCGATCACGTTGTATTGAGGTGAGTGACATGCTTTCCATCGGTTGTAAGGCAATAAGAAAGGTGAACTGGGTATTGAGCTGCGCCAATATGCCGGGCCATGCGCTCTCCGGCTGCCGTAGCAGAGCGTGTTCAAGCAAATAAAATGTACCTGCGGTCATGCGTTGATAATGTTCAGACTGGCTTTCCGAGAGCACCACTTCCCAAGCTTGATCGCTGTCCTTCACTCGCCGGTACAGGTAATCCGCTGCATCAATTTTTTCATAGAGAGTTTCGCCGTTGCGCAAGCGCTGCAGGCGCTCGGCGGATAAGGTAAGGGTATCGATGCGGCGCATGTCGAGGGAATATCCAAACACTTGTTGCAGGTTGCGTAATTGCTCTGGCCAGAGTTCCTGATTTTGGTCCAGTGAAGCATCAAGCAGTGTTACGGTGCCTTTGGACAGTTCGGCAAAGTAACGCTCGAGGGAACCTTTCAGAGCCGGTTCAATCAGCGTGACCTGGCCCAGCGTAAAAACCGCGATGGCGATGGCGAGCAACGCGTACAGCTTGAGAAAAAGTTTTCCCATGAAATATCAAGACCAGGCGTCGGCGACAAACAAATACCCTTTTCCACGGATTGTTTTTATGCGTGTAGGTTGGGCGGGGTCGTCGTTCAGTTTCTTGCGCAAGCGTGAAATACGCAAATCTACCGAGCGGTCCACACCGTCGTAGTCGATTCTTCGCAGTGCGGTGAGTATCGCGTCACGACCCAGCACTTCGCTAGCGTGACACGCCAGCAGCCAGAGTATTTCGAATTCGTTGCTGGTGAGCTCAATGAGATTACCGTTGAACACGACCTCGCGTGCGGATGCGCGGATCACCAGCTTGCCAAACGTCAAATCGCGCGCCTCCGAGGATACCTGCTGTGGCGCACCTCGCCGCAGCAGGGCGCGAATGCGCGCCAGCAACACGCGCGGTTGCACCGGTTTGGTGACGTAATCGTCGGCACCAATTTCCAGTCCCATCACGTGGTCGATGTCTTCACCGCGCGCGGTGAGGATCAGAATGGGGCCGCTGAAGCGGGTGCGGACGGTGCGGCAAATTTCAAAACCGTCGCAGCCCGGCAGCATTAAATCCAGCACCACCAGCTCGGGCCGTTCGCCGAGGATGCGCGCGGCAGCGCGGTCGCCACGCGTTTCGATCATCACGGCGAAGCCATGTTGCTCCAGGTATTCCTGCACCAATGCCGCCAGACGCGCGTCGTCTTCCACCAGCAGGACGCGGCTAGGTTCAGCGGAGATCGCGGTGAAGGTCATGAGCGTTGTCGTGTTGGTGTGTGATGCATTGGCATACAGGATAGTAGTCTAGTTAACGACGCCGGAACCCGCGTATCAACATCTCGTTACGTCACTTATCGTAGATAAATATAGTAGGTATTCCTGCTGGTTGTAAATGCGTAACGTACCTGTATATTACGTACCACGTAATATGTTACTAAATAATCGCGGAGGCTCCCTATGGCGCGCACCGGCGTCACCTATTTTGATATCTCCCAAGCGGCGACCACGCTCAGTGACCAGGGGCGTGAGCCGACCGTGGACACGGTGCGCGCATTGCTGGGTACTGGCAGCAAAAGCACCATCGGGCCATTGCTCAAACAGTGGAAGACGAAATACACCGGCGTCGTCAACGAAGAAAAATCCGGCTTGCCGCG
>JANMQQ010000321.1:0-5891 GCA_031370545.1 Gammaproteobacteria bacterium | reverse complement strand
TGAAGAATCTCGCGAAAAAAGTTTACCTCGGGCGCCATTCAATTATTGCCGCGATACTTGCGCTTAGCGGCGCAGCGCTGGTCGCATGCAGCAGCGGCGGTGGAAGCAGCGGGGGGAGCACAAATGCAGCGGTGACCACTAAAGCATTCGGCCTTGCTGCGCGCGCGCAGGACCAAGCGATCACGTTGAGCTGGCCGCGTATCAACGACGCAAAAAAATATAATTTGTATTGGTCACTGACATCGGGCGTGACAAAAAATACCGGGACAAAAATCGCTGACACCACCGCTCCCTACGAACACCGAGGGTTGAGTAACGGCGTGCCGGTGTACTACGTTTACACCGTAGAAACTTCAGCGGGTGAAGGAGAGGAGTCGTTGGAAATCACGCTAGTGCCAGGGATCAGCGCGGCGGGGTCGCCCAACTACGTTGAAGCATCCGGTAGAAGCGAACGCGTGGAGTTAATTTGGTGCTGTGTGGCCAATGCGACTTCATACAACATCTACGGTAAAACTGCGCACGGCGATATTTTTGGCGACCCCATACTGAAAGATGCCACATCACCGGCAGTGATCACGCTGTTGCAAAACAGTCAGAGTTATTACTTTGCGGTGACGGCGATTGTCAATGGCGTTGAGAGTCCTGTGTCAAACGAAACCGTGGCATTAACTTATGCGCCCGAGGTTTTCGCACTCACGCCCGGCGCTGTACCGGAAAGGCCGCGCCATGTGTATGCGTTTGCAGGGCATCAGCAGGTCACGATTGGTGCCAACGATCAAAAAGATGCGTTGCGCTATACCATTTACTGGAACACCACGGGCGATGTGACCGAGGCGAATGAACACCTCAGCAATGTCGCATTGCCTTATTCGCATCTTGAATTGGAAGACAACAAAAAATATTACTATCGCATTGCGGCGCAAAATCAGCATGGCAGCAGCACGTTGTCATCTGAGATATCGAACATCCCTAACAATGACACCATAAACGACTTAGCTGCAGGGATCATTGATATAAAGCTACGTGACTGTATTAAAAAATATGCGCTGGAAAATGGATGGAAATACCAGCGCGAATTGGAATGGCTGAAGTGTAAAAATGAAAAGACGCTGGATCTTGCGGGATTGGAAAAATTTTCCAATCTAAGTCAACTCGACTTGAACCAGGATTATACAGTTTCGATAATTACCGGCCTCAACAGCCTGACTCAATTGGCAAACCTAAATGAGTTGAGTCTATTAGGTGACAGTATCGGTGATTTGAGTTTTCTGTCCGGACTGATGAACCTCACCTACCTTGATTTAAGAAACAACAACATTACAGATACCCACCTGACCACATTAAAAGAGTTGGCAGGTCAAAGTTTACTCGACCTGAAAACGTTGGGTATAAGTGATAATCCAATTACCAGTCTTGCTCCGCTTGCCCCGCTTGTGAATCTTGAATACTTGTATGTGGAAAACAGTTTAATCAACGATCTGGCTCCTTTGTCAGGCCTCTTGCGATTGACTGAATTGTGGGTCAAGCATAATCCGAACGACCCGATAAACCGGATCTCGACACTTGAGCCGTTGCGTAACTTAACTGCTCTGACAGATTTGCGATTTGAGAATAATGCGATTGATGCCTCCGGCCTGGAGCCACTTTCTAAGCTAACGAATTTACAAAGGCTATTTTTCACCAATAACAATGTTGTCAGTCTTGATGCTTTGAAGGGAATGGCACAGTTACGGGAGATACAGGCGGGCCACAATAAAATTTCAGATATACATCTCACTAACATCAGCGGATTGCCAAAGCTGGAAGTTCTGAATCTCGAGAGCAATGCAGTAGTGAAGGATTTGAGTTCGCTAGCTACGTTGACCACGTTGCGGGAGCTCAATTTAAGTAATAACCAAGTTGATAACCTCTTCCCGCTCACTGCAATGACTTCGCTAGCCACTCTCAACTTGAATGGAAACCTTGTGGTGAACGTTCGCCCCTTGGCCAATCTCTATTCACTGCAAAATCTTAATCTAAGCAATAACCAGATCGGCGGCGCTAACGTTGGCAGAGTTGATTGGCTGGCCGATCTGACTCGGGCGACCTACATTGGTCTGGGCGGAAATAGTGCTATGTCTTGCGTGGAACTGGTGACACTGGTTGAAGCTCGCGGCTCTCCGCCTGTGGATCTGGATGGCGTGCCGGGTAGCGTTGATGTGCCCACCGCTGGAGTGAACTGCACTAATCCTCCCTAACCGTGCGTTGCAGCAGGCTCTGATTCTCGCGTTTGCAGGGTGAAATGAAACGTCGAGCCATTGCCTTCGGTGCTTTCGACCCACATATGGCCACCCATCATTTCGCACAGTTGTTGACTGATAGCCAATCCCAGGCCGGTGCCACTGTATTTGCGTGAGCTGGATGCATCAACCTGGCTAAACGCTTTGAACAAACGGTCGAAACGTTGCGCGGGAATGCCGATGCCGGTGTCGCGTACCGCGAAGCTCAGTTCCCAGGTGGGGGCTGCGGCCAATGCGGGCGGGTCTAGATGTTTTGCACCCACAGTCAATTCGACTTCGCCTTGTTCGGTAAATTTCACTGCGTTATTAAGCAGATTAACCAGCACTTGCCGCAACCGCGGCGCATCACCAATGACGTGGCGCGGTACATTCGCACCGACGCTGACCAGCAACGGCAGGGCCTTTTCACGTGAGCGGACCAGCACAATATCGCTAACCGCATTGATGGCTTCATGCACGTCGAATGAGATATTTTCCAGCTCCATTTTGCCCGCTTCGATTTTTGAAATATCCAGCACGTTGGAGATGATGCTTTGCAGATGCTTACCGGCCTCGACAATTTTTTGCAGGTCAGGTACCAGGCGCTCGAGACCATCATCACCAACCGATTCCTGCAACAGTTCGCTGTAACCGATGATGGCATTGAGCGGCGTGCGAAGTTCGTGACTCATGTTGGCGAGAAAAGTGGATTTTGCCGCCGCTGCGGATTGCGCACTGGCGACCGCATGCTCAAGGTCGATTTGCGAACTTAGGTTGTCGAGCAGGTGGTTAACTTTTTGCGCCAGCCCGCTGAGTTCGTCATGGCCGATGACGGTGACACGCGCGTTCAAATCGCCACCCATGCCGATATGATTGACCTCATTAGTGAGGCGCGCCAACCGCGCCAACACCAAACGCTCCAGGCTGAACAGGGTGACACCGATGAATACCAGGCCCAACGCCAGCAGGGCGATCAGCAAGTAATAAATAGCCGACCGGGCATGCGCGAAAGTATCGCGAGTTGCAGTTGCGCGCAGTAATGCTACCGGTTTGCGCGATTGGTCAAGCATCGGCACGTAGGCCGCGTAGGTGTCGTCGTCGAGAATCTGGAAGAAGGGTCCGGTGCTGCCGTGGCGCAAGTCATTCCACGCGGTGGAAAAATCTTCAGGCAGATCACCGACCACGCCGTTGATGACAAGCTCCAGTTGGGTGAGTTCGCTAAGCCTGGCCAACATGTCTTGATCCAGTTCACGCGCGACCAGCAATGTGCCGTTGCTTGGGCCGGTTTTTATTTTCGTCAATATGGGATGCGCGGCGAACAGAAAAAATCGGATGCCTACACGCAATACACCGCTTTTTCCATCCACTGCATCTGCGTTGTACCGCAGCGTAGCGTCGTGGCTCATCAAGTTGGCAATGCGTTCCGCAAGCGCAGTTTCCTGCTTGGTTTTCAGGTCGACGCTTTTGGTCAACACCGGGTCCCCACGTAACGGCATGAACACCAGCGTGTCGATGTTGTAGTTGTGAAACAGGTCGCGGCTCAGAAGCTTTTGCGCATAGCCTGGGTCGTGTCCCGCAACAAAATTGAAACTCTCATCCCGCGTCGCATAGTCACGCGTGATGGACTCAATGTGTTCGAGCTCATGATTGAGCACACTTTTCACCCGCTGCACGCTCGCGAGCAGTTGCGCAGTTTCCAAACCGGAAAATCGGTTTAGAACAATTAGCGATGCCACGCCGTGCGCAGCGGCGATCAGCACGGTGAGTGTCAAACCAATCATCAACAGGGTTTTGCGACGTAACGTCATTCGGGGGCGACGAATCTCGGCTATGCGTTTGTATGAACGCTACCGGGATATATCGGTCGGGCGGGGAAGGGGTTGAACCTAGAAACGGCAGTTGACCGCTGCAAGGCACAAGCACGCGCGTACCGGTCTTGATATTTTTGGTCCACGCAGGTCTCACTCAGAACGTGAAGCCTGTTACGACCTACGCAGCACGCCCCGTTGTGCACATGGCTGCGTTGCAACTCGTCCTACCTCGCGCAAAACCAGCGCGATAGGAATCATCGGAATAGCTCGCTATTCCTCGCTCGCTGCGCCTTACCTTGCACACAACGTGTCGCACTCCGCAGGTCGTTCAACTGCCATTTCTAGGTTGGCGCAGTGCCGGAGCGTTGCTTCAGCAGGGGATGGTTACTTCACCGTTCCGCGTGGCATGGATGCAGATAACTTCTCCGCGCCGGATTTGATCAATACGTCGATGGTCGATGTGCGGTCATTTTCAATCGCAAGAAACAGCGGCGTTTGGCCTTTTTTGTTGGTCGCATTGACGCCGCCGTTGTGGTCGCGCAGCAGCAGCTGTGCCAGATCGGCGTTGCCATTGCGGGCGGCGAACATCAGCGCGGTCCAACCCTCAAGGTTGGCGGCTTCAATATCGGCACCGCTGCGCACTAAAAATCCGGCCATGTCGGCGTGGTTGTTATTCACCGCGAACATTAATGGGGTCCACCCTTCATGCGATCTCGCATTGATGTCGGCTTTGCGTGCCACCAGCAATTTTGCAATTTCCAGATAGTTTTTTTCCGCCGCGTAGCTCAGTGGCGAACGCGCGTCGTCGTCGGCTGTGTTGACTTCCGCACGCCACGCCAGCAGCGTTGCGGCGAGATCGGTGCGGCCTTCCTGCACGGCGATGGTCAGCGGCGCCTTGCCGAGCATGCCGCGCACATTCATCGCCGCGCCGTTTTCGATCAACGCTTTCGCGGCTGCGACATTGTTACCCAGCACCGCCATGTGCAGGGCGGTGTTGACTTGCCGGTCAACCAGTTGGCTTTGCGCTTTGGCTTGCAACAACGCGGTGATGGCCTCGCCGTGATTGCGTTCTGCCGCCAGCATCAAGGCGGTTTTGGTGCTCTCGTCCTTTAAATTGAGATCGGCCCCGGCGTTGATGAGCAATTGCAGCAGGTCGGCGTGTTTCAACACCACGGCGTGCATCAAGGCAGTTCGACCCTGGGCGTCTTTGGCGTTGAGGTCGGCATTGGTTTTAAGCAATTCCTGCAATGCTTTGACATGGCCGTTGATGACCGCGATGGACAGCGCCGTGGTGCCGGTTTTGTCTTTGAGATCCAGTTGCGCACCGTTGCGCAGGAGTTCACGTATGACCTCGGTGTGATTTGTCATCACCGCGAGCATCAAGGGCGTGTTTTTGAAAACGTCACGCGCGTTGACCTGCGCCCCCGAACGAATCAGCAATTGCAGTACCGCCACACGTCCCGACATTGCCGCTTCCATCAGTGCGGTGCGCCCGTTTTTATCGGCGCGATTAACGTCGGCACCGGCCTTGAGCAGCAATTGCAGCGACTGAAGATCGCCGCGTCGTGCCTCGGCACGCAGTGCCAGATGAATGTCGAGATTTTTTTCCTTCACGTCGATGAGGGCGCCCGGTGCCAGGCCGGTACCGGTTGCGGCGGGTTGGTCGTTGGCGCGTGTGCCCTGGGGTTGCAGGCGCTTTTTGGCGATGTCGATTTTTTTCTCCGCAGCCAGAGCGTACAACTCTTTGGCCTTGGCGTCGTCGGCGGTGGTGCCCACACCCAGCTCGTACAACACCGCAAGATTGTAAATCGCCCTGGCGTGG
>JANMQQ010000304.1:0-5474 GCA_031370545.1 Gammaproteobacteria bacterium | reverse complement strand
TTCAAGTGCTGCCAGACATGCGGCGGTGTTCGCGCCGGTGCGCCGCCACCGTGGTTTTGTGTCCGACGTGGTGGGCGATTCAATGCTCGCGTTGTGGCCGTCGGTCAATCAGTCGGATGTGCCAAAGCGCACCGCCGCATGTCTGGCAGCACTTGAAATTATCGAGGCGGTGGATGAATTCAATCGCACCGCACCCATGCCCTTGCCCACACGTATCGGCGTGCACACCGGTGAAATGTTGTTGGGCAATGTCGGCGCGCTCGACCACTACGAATACCGCGCAGTCGGCGATGTTGTGAATACCGCATCGCGCTTGCAAGGCTTGAATAAAATTCTCGGCACCCGCGTGTTGGTGTCGCGCGACACATTGGAAGGCGTCGAAGGATTGCTGGTACGCGACTTGGGCGACTTCATGCTGGCGGGAAAATCCAACGCGCTGCGCGTGTGCGAATTAGTCAACATCGCGGTGGGTGGTCGCGAACCAGCGCTAGAGCGGTGCGAACTTTTTTCGCGTGCACACCAACGGTTCGTGGCGCGTGAGTTTGCAGAAGCAGAGCGACAATTCAACGCGCTGACGGAAAAATTCCCTGATGACGGCCCGGCACAATTTTTTGCGGCACGTTGCCGCGAGCACCAATTGAATGCACCGCCTGCAACGTGGAATGGCGTGGTGAGTGTGAATATCAAGTAGTGCTTAGAGCACCATGTCACCACCCCACCCCTTCGGGGCACCCCTCCTCGAAAATGAGGAGGGGAGTGAAGGCTATTCTCCCCTCCTCATTTTCGAGGGCGCTCTCGCGCGTCCTTGCGCTTCGCGGCACTTGCACATCCTGTGCGGCGGAAGGTAGAGCAACGCAGGAGCAGTTGCCGGGGTGGTTGTTGCAGTGAATATTTCACTTTCCAACGCAGTTGTTCCCCCCGCCTGATTTGATTACCATAACCGCGCTCGCTGCTGGTGCCGCCGTACAGCAGTCTCACGGAACGAAAAAAATTATGACCGTGCCTCAACGCATTCTTCTCGCGGCGCTTCCGCTATTCATCATCAACTGCACAGTTGCGCGCGCCGAATCGCGTTGCGCGGAAACGGTCGCGACCGTGGTCTCTGCACAGGGCAATGTCGAAGTGCGCGGCAAAGATACCGAAGTGTGGCAGCCGGTAAAGACCGATGCGGAAATCTGCGCCGGTGACAGCATCACCGTGCGCCGCTACAGCCGAGCGGTCTTGCGGCTCGAAGCAGAGCAGACCAACGTGCAGCTCGGCGAAGACACCACGCTGACCTTGCCCGGCACAAAAGACCAGGAATTTTCCGTCGTTGAATTGCTCAAGGGCGTCACGCACTTCATCAGCCGCGTGCCGCACGCGCTCAAAATCAAAACCCCGTTTGTAAATGCCGCTGTCGAAGGCACCGAATTTGTTATTAAGGTGGACGACGAACAGGCGCTGGTGTCGGTGTCGGAAGGGCATGTGAACACCGATAATGCCGACGGAAAATTGCTGTTGCAAAGCGGCCAAAGCGCCTTGACAACACGTGGCGCCGCGCCGGGTGCGTATACCATCGCCGATCCGATGGAGACCGTGCAATGGGCCTTGTATTACCCGCATGTGTTCGAGTTCGAGCCGCAGGACATCACCAATTTCGGCCTGGAAGGCTGGCGCACCGTGGTGGCCGACTCGGTGCGCGCGTTGCGTGCGAATGATTTGCGCACCGCGCTCACGTTGTTGGAACAACCCGGCGACGGCATCACTAGCACACACTATTTGCTGTATCGCGCGCATCTGTTGCTGATGGTCGGGCGCGTGGCCGAAGCGCAAGCCGACATCGATCAGGTACTGACCACCGACCCCGGCAGCAGCGTTGCGTTGGTCATCCGTTCGATCATTGCCGTAACGCAAGGCCGCTCACAACTCGCGTTTGATGCGGCGCAAAAAGCGGTGCAAGCCGATGCGAATTCGGCGGCGGCCTACCTCGCCATGTCATATGCCTATCAAGCCGCCTTCGATCTGGATAGCGCATTGGATGCGGCGCTCATAGCGGTGAAGAAGAACGAAGACAGCGCCTTGGCCTGGGCGCGGGTGGCCGAGTTGCAACTCATGCACGGCCATCTCGACCAAGCCCTGCTCGCCGCGCAGCTCGCGGAGCGCATCAACCCAAATTCGGCACAGGCCAAAACCGTATTGGGCTTTGCCTACCTGCTGGAATTAGAAATCAAGTCTGCCGCCACCGCATTTGACGGCGCTGCGCATCTCGACCCCGCCGCGCCCTTGCCGCGTTTGGGTTTGGGGCTGGTGAAAATTCGCCAGGGCAATTTGGCGGGCGGACGCGCGCAGATCGAAATCGCCACCAGTCTCGACCCGCGCAATTCATTGCTGCGCAGCTACGTGGGTAAGGCGTATTACGAAGAAAATCGCGGCAAACTTGCCAGCGAGCAATTCGCGCAAGCCAAGGCGCTTGATCCCAAAGACCCGACCCCTTGGTTGTACGATGCGTTGTTGAAGCAAGCGCAAAACCGCCCGGTGGAAGCGCTACACGACGTGCAGCAGTCTGTTGAGCTCAACGACAACCGCGCCGTATACCGCTCGCGCGAGTTGCTGGACGACGATCTCGCCGCGCGTAGCGCGAGCCAGGCGCGAATTTATAAAGAGCTGGGTTTCGATCAGCTCGCGCTGTCTGAAGCTTACAAATCAATTAGCCTGGCCCCCGGCAATTACTCCGCGCACCGCTACTTGGCGGATGCTTACTCGGCGCTGCCGCGCCACGAAATCGCGCGTGTGAGCGAAGCGTTGCAAACGCAACTGCTGCAGCCGCTGGGCGTGACGCCTGTGAGTGCGCAACTCGCCGACGGCAATGCAACGCTGTCGGACTACATAGGCACCGCGCCCTCGTATAACGAATATTCCTCGCTGTTCGTGCGCGACGGTTTTGCGTTTAATGCCCTGGGTATTTCCGGCAACCAGGCGACCCAGGGCGGCGACATCTCCGTGTCAGCCATGAGCAGTCCGTTTGCGTTGAGCGCCGGAAAGCTGCATTTCGAGACCGACGGGTATCGCAAAAACGCCGACCTGACTCAGGACGTTTATTACGTTTTCGGCCAATGGGCGCTGACGCCAACGGCGAGTTTTCAAGCGGAGAGACGCCACAACGAGCTTGATCGCGGCGATGTGGTGTTGCGCTTCGGTGCGGATAACTTTCGGCCGGATTTTCGCAGGAACCGCAAAGAAGATTCGCTGCGGCTGGGGTTTCGGTATTCCCCGTCACCGACACATGATCTGCTGTTGTCTTGGGTGCGGAATGACGTGAGCGCGATGCAAACTGACATTACGATATATCCAGATGAACCGAACGTGTCGTACCACGATAACTTGTTAGGTGATCGCGAGGGTCTTGGGGTTGAATTGCAACATCTATATCACCGTGGTCCAATGCAGCTCATATGGGGGCTGGGATATGTTCATGAGAGCGCACAGCAAAGTCTTTTAGTTGACTATGTGGACGGCGATGTGTTGGTCGGCAACGATGTTGTCTATGACACCAAAAGTACAGTACGGCATAGCAATGCGTATGTGTATGTCCCGATGGAGCTGACGCATGGCGTAACAATTACACCAGGTGCCAGTGTCGACTTCTATCGAAGCTCGACTGGCGAGCACAAACAGTACAATCCCAAGCTGGGTTTGTTATGGAGCCCGGATACCGCGACCACACTACGCCTCGCGTATATGCGCGGTTTGAAGCGCCCATTACTGAACAACCAAACGCTGGAGCCCACCCAAGTCGCGGGGTTCAACCAGTTGTTCGACGATACCAATGCCGCCGATGCGCGGCGGTATGGCGTGGGTGTGGATCGGCATTGGTCCCGTACCTGGTCCAGCGGATTGGAAGCGGTGCGTCGTAATGTCACTGCCTACAGTTTTATCAACAACAACGCTAAGCAAGGCGAAAACCAGAACGAAAATTCAGGACGGATTTATACCTACTGGACGCCTCTCCCGGAGCTGGCGTTGAGCCTAACGTATGAGTACGACCATTTTGAGCGCAAGAACGCGGGTTTAGGCGATCTGTCAAAGCCGCTTAAGGTGGTGACGCGTTTACTGCCAGTGGCGCTGAATTTTAATCATCCCTCCGGTGTGTTCGTAAAGCTCACCACCACCGGCGTAGATCAACAGGTTGAGTTTTTTTACGATGACTTAATTCGCGCAGGTGATGATCGGTTTTGGGTGACCGATATGGGGTTGGGTTATCGCTTTCCCCGGCGCGTAGGCAGCGTGAGTCTCACGGTCAAGAATTTGTTCGACACCACATTTCAATACCAGAGCGCAAATACCACTGACACCAGCCTGTTACCGGCCAATCGCTTTCAGCCGACACGAACTCTGGTTGCCAATGTGAACGTAAATTTTTAGCTGAATGGATGTGTTGTTTGTGGGTGAGTAATGCAAGATAAATTGTGCAGAATGTCCTGTTAGCTTTTTACCAATCATTTTTGTTAAATCGTTGTATATCTCGAAGGAGGAAGTGGTTATGCCAAGTCGTAAAATGTTTTTTGGGTGGTGTGTTGCCGGAGTATTGGTCGCACTGACGGCGTGTGCTATCGCCCCAGTCGACCGTATCGTGAAGGAGCGTGGTGCCACTGATGGCCTTATGCTAGATGAAAAAGGCGGGTTAACCGTCATCGAAGTTAAGTCGGGGCAAGTGGTGCCCTCTTGCAATGAGCTAGAGAAAACAGACCACAAATGTTTACACCGTTTCGGCAGGGATCAAACACCGACCGACATTAAAATTATTAGTGATCGCCGAATCAGGATCATCGATTACACCGGTAGCCCCCGATGTCGGACTTACGTAGACGAAAGTTCGGGGGAGGAACATACCATCTGTCACCCGCCGTATTAATTCTGAATAGTGCGATTACCCTGACTCTGGAGCAGCTTGACGCGGGTCACGGGCCAAGCGCACGATGTGTCGTTGTTTTTTCTGGAATGAAGAACGCGGAACGGGGTCAGGCTTGCGTAGTTGCATTATCAAGAAATGGGAACGGAGAGTAGCGGATAATGGGGATCGGACACCAGGGCGGTGTATCAGTAAGGAAACTAGCACTTAGCTCAAGTTTCTAACACCCGCATCCCGCAGACCAGAAATAGCTTCCAGCGCCAAATCACAGCGCCCTTACGGCTCACACCGCTAGGGCGTTTTTTATCAGCGTTGTCAGGCACGGGAAAAGAGGAACAATTGGGGTCAGACTCCAATTAATCCTGGGGTCAGGAACGGGGTCAGGCTTGCGTAGTTGCATGAACGGGGTCAGGCTTGCGTAGTTGCATTATCAAGAAATGGGAACGTAGCGGATAATTGGGGTCGGACACCAGGGCGGTGTATGAGTAAGGAAATTAGCACTTAGCTCAAGTTTCTAACACCCGAGAAATAGCTTCCAGCGCCAAATCACAGCGCCCTTACGGCTCACACCGCAAGGGCGTTTTTT
>JANMQQ010000300.1:0-5316 GCA_031370545.1 Gammaproteobacteria bacterium | reverse complement strand
ACCGCCGGACTGTACTTCTCCACCATTTCGGTGAAGTCCGGCAAATTAAATGCTGCGCTGGCAGCAGAAATACTGAAAAACAAAAACGCGACGGAAAGGAAGAAAGCGGCGCGTGCGCCTGAACGAGTGTTACCCATGGTTCACCTTAAGCCCTGAAAAGTTGAATGTGGAATTTCCGCCGGTGGTGCTGCATACAACAAAAAACTAACTACGGTTTTACAAACTGAATGGAATCCGCAACCATTTTCACCGTCGCCGCCGGAACCTCGCCAACCACGGTGACTTGATGCTCATCAACCACAACGCCATGAATATTCACGGCGCCCATGTAAGACGAACCAACGAAGCGCTTTTTACTGGCGTCGAGCTTTTCGATATACACCGACACCGACGCCAGGCCATCCGACAATACAATGTGATGAGTCGGAACCCCGTCGGCAATAACGTAGCGAATATCGTGCCCGGTCGACTGAAAACCCAACGGCGGATGCGCGACGCGCCAGCTGAGTGCCATGCCCGGTTTGGTCACGTCCTCGCTTTTGTCTTCAGTCACGGTATAGCGCTCACCCTTCAATTCCGACTTAAGCAGTTCGGGCGCAATCTCTCGAACCACTTCGATTGAAGTAAACATCAATTGTTCGATCGGCACTCCATCAACTGTCAAAACCTGCGACTTCAGCAGCAAACCATTCTCAGCATCCAGCCAGAAACGATAGCCGTAACGAAACTTGTCGCGCGGATTAACATGCACCACTTTGGTGGCACGACCCGCGACGCGGTCTTGCCCGGCGAGAGCAAAGGTGTAGTACTGGGTAAATTCGCTGAAGTTGGACGGCAGCGCTGACAAAATATGTTGGGCACTGCTGTCAAGCTTGCTGACATGTACGGATTTTTTGTCAGACAGGATGCAGGTGACTTTGTCGCCGTCGCGAATCACTTCGCGCGTGCTGCCGTTTAAATGCACCATGCGATCATGATCGCCTTTTTCATCAACGCGATGATAAATGCGCATGGACTCCATTTTGCCGCTGTTCACGTACACAAACGTGCCCTGGTAATTCAGCTGGCGCCCGGCGCTGTGCATGGTTTTCAACAAATTCAACGCAGCGGGGTCGCTATCCACAGCACACGCCGACGTGGAGACAATCAACAGCGCGCAGGCTCGGGCAAGGCTCATAGACATCACGCCGTTATTCAACAATCTCATTGTTCCGCCGCATAGCCGACGATACGGGCATACGGCAGCATGCGTTGTGCGGTGAGTGCGTTCTGGTGATTCAACAGGTATTGATTAATTTGCGATTGCACATGCGCAGGCAGCGCTGCGTTATCGGCATCGACGGTCACTGTAGTTACTGAAGATGCCGTGGCAGTCGTCGCAACCGGACGAATCAAATCTGCAACCGGCGGAGTAACCTGTACCGCTGTGGCGATGGGCTCGGCCACCGGCTCCAAGCGCCAGGTCTGGACACCCAACACCGCAACTGCGGTAACCGAAGCGGCGATAGCCAATCCCGCGAATTGTTTTACGAGAGGATTAATTTTGTGCTTGATGTTGCGTGGCGCGAATATGGTCGGTTCGGCGTCAATGGCCTGCATTACACGGGAGGAAAAATCTGGTTTTAAAAGCGCGGCGGGCAGACTTTTTTTCAATGCATCGGAAGCAGTGTGGTAACGCATCCAACGCTGTCTTAGCTCAGGACTTAAGTTAATGGCATCAAGAGCCTGTCCATATTCAGCTCCGTTCAGCTCACCATCGACCAGTGCGGAGAGCCTTTCACCGTTCATTTCCGTTTCAGTCATTTCGACACCTACTGCTGCAAGTTAATCCAAAAGCGGTTGTAAGCGTTTATCAATCGCCTCGCGAGCACGGAAGATCCGCGAGCGCACTGTACCGACCGGGCACTGCATGGTCTCTGCAATCTCTTCGTAACTCAACCCCTCCAGTTCACGCAACGTAATCGCGGTGCGCAGGTCTTCGGGTAAATCTTCAATGGCCTTTAATACGGTCGCTTCGATCTCATCCTTTAATGCAATGCGCTCAGGCGTATCGTTATCCTTGAGACCCGACTCGCCTTCGAATTGTTCCGCGTCCTGCGCATCAATGTCGATATTAGGTAACTTGCGACCCTGCGACACTAAATAATTCTTCGCCGTGTTGATGGCGATGCGATACATCCAGGTATAAAACGCGCTTTCACCGCGAAACTGCGGCAACGCGCGATAAGCCTTTATAAATGCCTCTTGCGCAACGTCGTGAACTTCACTGTGATCGCGAATATAACGCGAGATCAAGTTGACGACCTTGTGCTGATATTTGAGCACCAGCAAATCGAAGGCGCGTTTATCGCCCTTCTGCACTTGCACAACTAATTCTTGATCGACCTCTCGCTCACCCATTCGGGCTTCCCCTTAGTACAAGCCCAAGCGCAGGTCTTTAACGTAGACCGCAGACTCGACAGTTAGTTCGCGGTGGCTATCCGCGTCGGTTATAGTGTGGCCGCGCCGCGTAGCTTAGCGCATGCGGCGGGCATGATAACATAGCGCCGCGCGTCATCCTCTCCACCTACAAAAGCTTATTTAGACAAAGCGTTCTGATGGCACATCAATTTCAATTCGACGTGTTGATCATCGGCAGCGGTGCGGCCGGACTGAGTCTCGCATTACGCCTGCCCGATCAGTTGCGCATTGGCCTGGTCGCAAAAAAAGACATCACCGAAGGCAGCACCGTGTATGCACAAGGCGGCGTTTCGGCGGTGCTGGATGCAAGCGACTCGGTTGACTCACACGTGGACGATACCTTACGCACCGGCGCTGGGCTATGCGACCCCGCTGCCGTGCGCCACACCGCTGCGCATGGCAAGGAACAAGTCGAGTGGCTGATCAATCAAGGCGTGCCGTTCACGCAAGAGAAAGGCACCGATGGGGTCGAACATTATCATTTAACGCGCGAAGGTGGGCATAGCCACCGGCGCGTCATTCACGCGGCGGATGCCACTGGCGCGGCAATTGAAACCAGCCTGGTTGCGCAAGTGCGGCGACGCAGCAATATTCAGTTGTTCGAACGCCACATCGCGGTCGATCTGATCACCGCACGCAAGCTTGACAAAGAACCCGGCCGTTGTCTGGGCGCCTATATCCTGGGTCGCGAGCGCGGCAAGGTGCAGGTGTATCGCGCGCGCTTTACGGTGCTGGCGACCGGCGGCGCCAGCAAGGCGTATTTGTATACCACCAACCCTGATGTCTCGACCGGCGACGGAATTGCAATGGCCTGGCGTGCCGGGTGCCGGGTCGCGAATTTAGAATTTATTCAGTTTCATCCAACCTGCCTGTTCCATCCCAGCGCCAAATCATTTTTAGTCACCGAAGCATTGCGTGGCGAAGGCGGCTTGCTGCTGCTGCCCGACAAAACCCGCTTCATGCAGCGCTTCGATTCGCGCGGCGAACTGGCACCGCGCGACATCGTGGCCCGCGCCATCGACCACGAAATTAAACGCCTGGGTCTGCAATACGTGCTGCTCGACATCAGCCACAAACCTGCGGACTTCATCAGAAGCCATTTCCCAACCGTGTATGCACGCTGCTTGGAGTACGGTATTGACATTACGCGCGCGCCGATCCCGGTTGTGCCAGCCGCGCATTATACCTGTGGCGGCGTAATGACCGACTTGCATGGTTGCACCGATATCCCGGGGCTATACGCCATCGGCGAAATTGCACATACCGGATTGCACGGCGCCAATCGCCTTGCCAGTAACTCGCTACTGGAGTGCCTGGTGTTTGCAGCTGCAGCCAAGGACGATATCGAAGCGCAGGACGCCCACGTCCCGCGCCCGCCGGAACTGCCCGAGTGGGATGAAAGTCAGGTCACCGATTCAGACGAAGAAGTGGTTGTGTCGCACAATTGGGATGAGCTGCGCCGCTTCATGTGGGACTACGTCGGCATCGTGCGCACCGATAAACGTCTGGAACGCGCGAAACATCGCACCGATCTGCTGACGCAGGAAATCAACGACTACTACCGAAATTTCCGCGTCACCAATGACCTGCTGGAACTACGCAATCTGGTGCTGGTCGCCGACTTGATCATCCGCTGCGCCACGGCGCGCAAAGAAAGCCGCGGGCTACACTACACGCTGAACTATCCGACCGTCGATACGTCCCGCGCGCCGCAAAACACCGTCCTCATTCCGGCGAACTACTCGCCAGCATCAACCTGACCCGCAATTGCCGGAAATTTTCGGCATCCACGCGCGGTGGCAAGATCACCACCGACACACGGTGCCAACGCGTGACTTTAAAATTCAGCACGGTAAGCAGTGGATGCAGGTAGCTGCCGGGTAACAGCTTCGCATAGAATTTTGTGCCATCACGACGCGTGAGCGTCCATTCATCCTGAGCATCCCACAGCACCCGCACCACTGACTTGGCGTTCCACAGCAACGCATGTCGGCGAACGACATACACCGCATGCACCACAATTAAAAATGTCAAAACCAGAAGCAACTCGTACGATAGCGGCAGCATCACCAGCACCGCTACTGCGCCACCGTGCGCACCCGCCAGCGCCAACGCGAATGGCACGGATGGGGCAATCTCAAGCGCGAGCGGCGCAGCGTATGTGTTCGATGACATTGCGTAGTTGGGCGTCGAGCGGCGCGAGTGCGCCGAAGAAGTAATCAAATAATTCCTGATCAGATAATGTCAACAACGTGCTAAATGCATCCTGTTCGTTCACATCGGCACTCGCATAGCGAAGATCCAAATAACTTTGCAGCAATTCGTCCAGCTCCAGCATGCCACGGCGGCATTGCCAGCGCAGGCGGGCGGTGGTTTTAGTATCTTGAATCATGCTCGGGATTCGAGACTGTCGAGAAATGCTTTCAGCGTGATAATCCGCACACCCTTCATCGGTTGAGCAACCGTTCCATATCATTCTTGGTCAGAACGCCTTTTACCTTCGCCTTGTTACTCCAATAACCCTGCATCGTCTGCAGCTCGCCTTTGAGGCGCATTGCACACGCGATGCCTTTCGCCTCTTTCGCCAAATCTGCGAGAGAAATCGTCTTTTTAACGGTCCCGCCCATCAGCCTATGCTCCTCGGAGTGAATGTGAGTCTGGTGCTTCACGCTCTATCCGGAAATTACCTTGTATAAAACTCGACATAGTGGCTCGAACGAAGCGTCCCTTCCCCCTGCAAGGGGGAAGGTTAGAATGGGGGTGATGATAAAAGCGGCGTGCTTGCACACCCCCATCCCCGCCTTCCCCCTTGCAGGGGGAAGGGGCGCTATTGTTCGGATAGCGCGGTTCTTTACA
>JANMQQ010000283.1:0-3975 GCA_031370545.1 Gammaproteobacteria bacterium | reverse complement strand
CGGACTCCAACAAAACCCCCGGCTCCTACGGCTACTCGGGGGTCGTCGCACTTCCTGTGCTCCTTCCTGGTATTGAATCCCCCCACCAGAGCAACATTGCTGTTTTATCCAAGGAACCCCCACCGATGGCCCGCAACCCCGTCTTCATGTGGACGAAGGAATCTACCATGTCATGTTGCGCGGCAATGGCGGACAAGATATTTACTTTGATGACGATGACCGTCAGCATTTTTATCTGTTGATGCAGCAAGGCATCGCGCGTTACGGACACCGCATTCATGGATTCTGTTTGATGACTAACCATGTTCACCTGGTCGTGGAGGTCGGTGCGCAGCCGCTGGCGAAGATCATGCAGAACCTATCGTTCCGCTATACGCGCTGGGTGAACAAGAAACACAAGCGCATCGGCCATCTGTTCCAAGGCCGCTACAAAGCGATCCTCGTGAATCGAGACCACTACCTGCTTGAGCTAGTGCGGTATGTTCATTTAAATCCAGTGCGGGCCAAGCTTGTCCGCCAAACGCACCTCTATCGCTGGAGCGGGCATCGTACCTATTTGGGCCGCGAGACGTTGCCGTGGCTCATCACCGAGGTGGTGCTTGGACAATTCGGCATGCGCCTGGGCACGAGCCGAAAACGCTATGAGATTTTTATAGGCGAAGGTTACAGCGAAGGGCGGCGCGACGAGTTTCATAGCGGGGGCAATGACGACGGGCGCGTGCTAGGCGATGCTCGATTCACACGACGTATCTTGAACACACCCGTGACCGCCCCGAGAGCCGTTACCTTGGATAGGCTCATTCGAACGGTATGCCGGGAGTACAACCTTACCGACAAGATGTTGGCATCTGCGGGGCGCCAGCCGCAATGTTAGAGGCGCGATCCGTGGTCGGATGGCTGGCCCAGCAGCATGGGCAAGTAACGTTGACGGAAGTTGCGAAACGGTTGGATCGAGACATAACAACACTGAGTCGCGGAGTCTGGCAATTGGGTTTGAAGTCGGAAAGCTCCAAGGCACTGGCGAAAAGATTGGAGAGAGATAACAATGCAATTATGCAAGCCTGACTCCGTTTTGCGTGCATGACTCCGTTTTGCGTTTTTGACCCCGTTTCGTTTACACAAGCCTGACCCCGTTTACACGTTTTTGACCCCAACCTGCTTCGGCCCGGAGTAGGGAAGCGTATGAAGCACTGGTTGGTTTGAAGCAATACCAGACAGATGACTCACCCTTGTTAGGGCAACGCTCACGCCGCCTTTCGGCGCCGTATTTTGCGTGTGGCGGGAATATCAATCACGGCTTCTGCGTGCAACTTGATACCCAGCGCCTTGATGACTTTCATCGCCGTGGCGAATTCCGGGTTGCCCTGACCGGAAAGCGCCTTGTATAGACTTTCACGGGAAAGTCCGGTATCGCGTGCCAATTGCGTCATGCCGCGCGCGCGGGCCACCACACCCAGCGCATGTACGACAAATGCTGCATCGTCACCCGCCTCTTCCAGGCATGCTTCCAGATACAGTGCGATTTCTTCCGGTGTACGTAGATGTTCAGCGGTATCGTAGGGCGTGGTTTTTGTTTTTACTTTCGCTTTCATCATTTCCTCCTAAAGCCCGTCGGCCAATTGAATTGCCATCGCGATATCTTTGGATTGCGAACGCTTGTCCCCACCGGCCAATAAGATGATTAACGACCGACGGCGCATGACGTAGTACACGCGATAGCCGGGGCCGTAATCGAATGCGCAATTTTGAAACGCCGCCGCCCACGGGTTTCACGTCACCGGGATTGCCGTGGATGAGCCGTTCTACTCGGGCCTGCACCCGGGCGCGCGCCCGCAGGTCACGCAAACTACTTTCCAGTTCGCATACACATCGGTTTTGCGCACTTCAATCATAACCGCAAGCGTATCCTATGAGATACATTGAGGCAACCGCAAAAATGCAATAACGCAAGCCTGACCCCGTTCCCTGACCCCGTTCCTTTGACCCATTATATTCGATCCTCGTCGTTGCCATTTCACTGCACATCCCTAACTCCCCGGATATCCGCCGTTTTCTTGCGCGGCATCGGTCGTTCGCCGAGGCATATGACATTCCGCCAAACCGATGAAATCCGGCGGACAACCTATATTTTCCGGCCCACGCCTGTCGTCCGCCCGATGGCGCAGCGCTCGCGCCAGCGCACTCTTGAGTCACGCCAGAGTACTGCACGTAGCAGGCCTCATGGGCCAACGACGATTCGATTAATAAACTGGAGATAACGACGATGATTTCGATACGCAACGATTGGAAACAGATGCGCGCAGTGTTGCTGGCGGCGAGCTGCATATTCATAGGCCTCACTACCGGGTGCATGCACTCCAAAGACAAGCAGAGCGCGGAAGAGCCTGATGTTGGCGAGCAATGGGCTGGACAAGCCGCAGACATTTGCGGCAAAACCGCATGGCAACTGGCAAAGGCGTGCAAATCTGCGGCCCAAGATGACACCGAAGTTCAAGTTGCAAACTGCCTGAACCTCAGTAACCCGCAAGCTTCTACGGCCTGTCTGCGCGCAGCGGAAGAGGCGCGCATCGAAGCCCTCGACGCATGTGATGAGGTACAGAAGGCGCGCGTGCTTGCCTGCGGAAAACTGGGCATGGGTGCGTATGACCCGGTCATTAATCCCGCAAACTTTGTCACGGGCATCACGAGCCGCTACACACCGTTCCCGGTGGGCGCATATCGGGTGTATGAGTCTAATACTCCGGAGGGGTTGGAGCGCATTACTATCACAGCGCTGCCGGACACCCGTGTAATTATGGGCGTGACCGTGACCACACTGCATGACTTGGTCACGCTGCGCGCACCAGGCTCAACAACCGACGTTGTTATCGAGGACACCCTGGACTGGATCGCCCAGGACAAAGACGGAAATGTCTGGTACTTCGGTGAGATCTCGCAGAAATACGAAAATGGAAAGTTGGTTAGCCTCGACGGCTCGTTCGAAGCAGGTATAGACGGCGCCAAGCCGGGCTATTGGAGTAAGGGGAATCCGCAGATCGGCGATTTCTTCCGCCAAGAGTGGTCGCTGGGTAATGCCGAGGATGTGGTCGAAGTGCTGAGCTTGGATGCCCGCGACGCTATTGTGCCCTTCAGCGGTACCAGCAAGGTGCTTAAAACCGAGGACACCACACCGATGTCACCGGGCGTCATCGAGTATAAGTATTACGTTCCAGGAATCGGGTTTACGCTGGAGATTAAACCCGCGACCGGTGAGCGACTTGAGCTGGTCGATTACGGCCCGCGCTGAGTCAGTAAAAATGTATCGAGCCGGGCGACAGTATGCGCCCGGCTTTTTTATGTCCGTCGCATGGGCACACCCCTCACTATTTCCTGGGGCGTCGGGTGCAACCCGGTTTTATAGCAGGCTAAGTTGATCGTGTTTCTAAAACAGGAGGCTATAAATTCTGACGACAACAAGCGAAAACTAATCATGACAGCAAAAGCTACAGTCGCCTCGTTCAGTGACAATAAGAAATATAGCCGACCGGGTTGAACCGGCTATAACCAGTCGTTCAAAAAAGTCGAGAATTGGGTTCTGGAGTATCTGGATTCGTGACGAAGCAGAAGTTGCTCTTGTTGCGTGTTGAATGGCTGGGCGTGGTTATTATTACTGACCACTTCCGACCCCAAGCCGACTGTCAACACACAAAAATATCAACGTCCGGTCTGTGTTAATAGCGGACATTCGGGCATGCGCTTTGAAAGTCTGCGTCTCCCCTATTACCTTCTCGACACATCGGTTCACTGAAAACGTGAGGCCGGGGGCAGGCTATGGCCGATGAGCCAAAAAAGTGAGAATTCTGCGCTCGAAAGTCGCGGAATTTGTCCGCGAGACTTACTCACCCGCGATATTTAGTAAGCTCGATTGCGGATGAGCGCGTCGTCGCTGTGCTGGGCGCGATGGATTCTGGAAAAAAGGGCGTTTGTTTTTCCTAT
>JANMQQ010000281.1:0-3393 GCA_031370545.1 Gammaproteobacteria bacterium | reverse complement strand
CGGCTCCGGAGTCACAGCGTCCGACAATCGTATAAAAAAGTGCGTCAATCTCTAGAAAAATATGGCGTTTAAAGCGTGGATATGCTTTAAATAATAATGTCTTTTGCACCCACACATCTCCCGACAAATCCAGCTGCATTGCAGGCCTTCGCGGCCATATTACTGCGTGAATATTCGGCTCTGGAAAGCAAGTGCGCTAAGCTTGAGATCGGGAACAAGGTTCTGCTTTCGGAAGTCCATCACAAGACGGTGTGGATCGAAAAGCTCAAAGGGGAGCTGGCGGAGTTGAAGCGCAATCGCTATGGCCGTTCGTCCGAAAAGGTAGAGAAGCGGATTGATCAGTTGGAAATCATGCTTGATGATATTGCGATTGGCGAGGCCGCCGACAGGATCGAGCAGGAGAAGATTGAAAAGCAGAAAACGCCGCCTGACGAGAAATCGGCGACAAGGAAACGCCGTACATCGCCGGAACGCGCTTCCCTGCCTGAACATCTGCCCCGTGTACGCGTTGAACATGAGGCCGATTGTGTCTGCCCTTCCTGCGGCGGGACTAATCTGACCCTGATTGGCACGGATAAGCGCAACGTGCTGGATTATGTTCCGGCGCACTTTCGGGTCATTGTTCATGCGCGGCCGAAGATGGGGTGCCGTGACTGCGAGGCCATCACGCAGCCGCCGGTGCCGTCTTTGCCGATTGAGCGTGGGCTGCCGAGCGCGGCACTGCTTGCCCATGTGCTGACCGCAAAATATTGCGACCACCTGCCGTTGTACAGGCAAGAAGAGATTTATGCGCGCGAGGGTGTCGAGATTAACCGCGCGACGATGGCCGCGTGGATTGGCATGATGGCTGATCTGGTTGATCCTTTGGCCGAAGCGATCCGCAGGCATATTGCTCAGGGTGCGGCGATTCATGCCGACGACACGCCACTGCCGGTGCTTGAACCTGGACGAGGAAAGACCCGCGTAGGGCGCTTATGGACGATGGTTCGGGATGAACGACCGTGGGGATCAACAGTCCCTCCAGCGGCGTATTACCGTTACTCGCCTGACCGCAAAGCGGAACATGCCAAAGCCTTACTTACAGATTGCAGCGGCTTTTTGCATGCCGACGCCTATGCCGGTTTTAACCAGATCTACGAGCGGCATTCTATAACGGGCGAGCCGCAGATGCTGGAAGTTGCTTGCTGGGCTCATGCGCGGCGAAAAATCTATGAAGTTTATGCGGATACCAAATCTCCCGCCGCAGAGGAACTGCTGAGACAAATTGGCGCGTTGTTTGCGATTGAAGCCGATATCCGCGGGTGTCCGCCCGCGATCCGTCTCAAGGTGCGCACCGAACAATCGGTGCCGCTGCTGGCGGAGTTGAAGACCGCGTTTGAATCTGCTCTTTCCTGCGTCAGCCGACAGAGCAAGCTCGCCAAGGCGTTGCGCTATTCTCTCACCCTATGGCCGGCTCTTACGCGCTACACCACCGATGGCCGCTGCGACATCTGCAACAACGCCGCAGAAAGGGCGATCCGCCCCTTGACTCTCGGTCGCAAAAATTGGCTCTTCGCCGGTTCCGATAAGGGCGGTAAAAGCGCCGCCGTCATCTTCACCCTGACTCAAACAGCCAAGCTCAACGGCCTCAACGTCGAAGCCTATCTCCGCCACGTCATCAACGTCATCCCCGATCACCCTATCAAGCGGATCGATGAACTTCTCCCTTGGAACGTCAAGCTGTAATCCCGTGTGGCAGAATGACGCTTACGATCGTGGAAAGAGAGGTCGAGCCTATCTTTCTGCCAGACTCCTACGGTTATCGGCCCGGAAAATCGGCGCTGGATGCCATTGGAGTAACGCGCAAGCGGTGCTGGCAGTATGACTGGGTACTCGAATTTGATATCCGCGGTTTATTCGACAACATCGACCACACGCTGTTACTACGTGCAGTTCGCACACACGTGAAATGCAAATGGAGTTTGCTCTACATAGAAAGATGGCTGACAGCGCCGATGCAACTTGAGGATGGCACACAGGTCGAAAGATCCAGGGGCACTCCCCAAGGCGGTGTCATCAGTCCTGTGTTGGCAAATCTTTTCTTGCACTACGCGTTTGATGTGTGGATGGCACGGGAGTACCCAGACCTCCCATGGTGCCGGTATGCAGATGATGGATTGGTACATTGTCGGACAGAAGCTGAAGCCATAGCCGTAAAGGCAAAGCTTGCAGCTCGGTTCGCCGAGTGCCATCTCGAGATGCATTCGGACAAAACCAAGATCGTTTACTGCAGAGATGCGAAACGCAAAGGCACATATCCAAACAGGACGTTTGACTTCCTTGGATACTGCTTCGGACCTGTAGCTATGAAAGATCGTACAACCAATAGGGTTTTTACGGGCTTCATACCAACAGTCAGTGCGACGTCACTCAAATCAATGCGGCAGAAGATCAGGGATCTAAAGCTTCGCCGACGCACACATGTGGAGCTGGCAGACATAGCCCGTGATATCAATCCAATTCTACAGGGTTGGTTGAACTATTACGGCGCCTATACCCCGTCAGCACTGCGACCGATATGGTACTACATTAATGCAACGTTGGTCAGGTGGGTCATGCGTAAGTATAAGCGCTTTGCAGGACATAAAACACGGGCTGGGCAACTGATTGGTTCCATTGCCATCAAACGGCGCAGACTGTTCGTACATTGGCGATTAGGTATTATACGCTCATTTGCCTGATAGGAGCGGTGTGAGGTGAGAATCTCATGCACCGTTCTGGGAGAGCGCGGCGCTGAAATGCGCCGCGCCACTCAACTTCGGGAAAGGTCCGGGCAATGACCCGGGCCACCCGGCTGGGGCTGATTGCGCGTCCGCACCCGCATTTTTCGATTGCCCGGCAATGCGCGCTGCTGAAGGTATCACGAGCGACGGTGTATTATAAGCCGAAGCCTGTCAGCGACGACGATCTGGCGCTGATGCGGCGGATTGACGAGATCTATACGAAGTGGCCGTTTTACGGTGCGCGGAAGATGGTGGCGGAGCTGCGGGGCGAAGGTCATCGCGTGAACCGCAAGCGCGTACGACGGTTGATGCAGCTGATGGGGATCGAGGCGATCTACCGGAAGCCGAACACGAGCCGCAAGCATCCGGCGCACAAGATATACCCGTATTTGCTGAGGAATCTGACCATCGACCGCGCCAGCCAGGTTTGGTGTGCGGACATCACCTATATCCCGATGGCGCGAGGATTCGTGTATCTCGTCGCCGTGATGGACTGGTACAGCCGCCGCGTGCTGGCATGGCGGTTGTCGCTCACGATGGAAACGGACTTTTGTGTCGAGGCGTTGCAGGAGGCGATGGACCGCCACGGCAGGCCGGAAATCTTCAACACCGATCAGGGCGTCCAGTTCAC
>JANMQQ010000255.1:0-4410 GCA_031370545.1 Gammaproteobacteria bacterium | reverse complement strand
CAATCAAGCGGGCGGCGAGCTGTTCGTGCAAGTGCAGAAAGCGCGCTTCGCCGGAGTCGCCCAGCGATTTCAGCTGCGCCTTTGACGATTTTCTTTTTAGTGGTTGTTCTTCCTGGGTCAGGAATGCCGTTTTGATCAGCGCAAAACTCCTGGCTGGATCAACATCAATTTGCAGCGCATCGGCAATGCGTGCGGCATGCGTGCAATTGGTGGCGGTGTCATGTCGTTGCAGTAAGTGTGCGAATTCTGCGATGTCATCGCGATGGCGAGTGAGGAACTGATCAAGCGGATCAATGCTAATGTCAACACCGAGCAGGCGTTGGGTGTCATCAGCTGCGAATACCACTGGATCTTCCGCGTCAGCGGTGTACGCCCACCACTCGCTGCGGTGCGCGAGAAAATTCAGCAGTGCGCTCTCCGTGGTCGCTCCGCCGATGCGGTCATATAGCGCTTCCAACGCGGCGCCCTGCGGACCATTCGGAGCCAGCGTTGCTTCGGAATACAGAGCATCCAGCGCTTCGTGTTCCAGCGTCCCGGTAGCTTGCAGCAGCTCAAAACCAGGTGCGACATCCGCTTCGAGCGGAAATCGTCGTAGCACGTCTTGACAGAATGCGTGAAAGGTCGTGGTGCGGGGTGGCCGAGGCGTGCGCAATAAAATTTCATAGAGCCCGCGCGCGGCCTGCTGATGCTGCTCGGTTACCGCCACGCCCATGCGTTCGAGTTCGCCATCCAAGGCGAGCGGGTCGGCGCTGGCTAATATCAACAGGCGCTCGCGTAACCGCGTTTGCATTTCTGCAGCCGCTTTGCGCGTGAAGGTGATGGCTAGTATCCCGTCGGGACGTGCGCCTTCCAGCAATAACCGAATCATGCGAGTGACGAGCAGCCAAGTTTTGCCGGTGCCCGCCGAGGCGCTGACCGTGGCGTTTTGGCGCGGGTCCCCAGCTTGGAGTGCAGGCGGCGGTATCGCGTTGGATGTTTGCAGCATTGAACTGGACACTTTAATGGCGGATTAAGTTTAGATCTTCATGCTCCACCACCGTTGGATGTGACATGCAGTGAAGTGTGAATGGGTTAGGCAAAAAATGACTTGCCACGAAAATTATTTTTGTTATCTTAGTGGGCGTCAAGGCTCCACGGTGTTTACATGGAGGTTTGCTAGGGACTGCGCAGCGGTCGAGTAGTACGCTGGACCAGGTGTAATCAAGCAAGGAATGGCTTGATATGGAGATAGGGCGGCCTTCGGGCCGCCTCCATTTTTTAAGCCCCGAAAAATTATTTCCCTTCATTCAAATCCGCTCCCACAGTTGTATCGTTCCACGCCGAACGTCGGCACAGTCCATCCATATCACAGTATCCGCAAGTATTAACGTCACCCCAAGCCGGCGCGGTGTGGCCGTCGTGCAGTTGTTGCATTACCGTCATCGCACGTGCGGTGTTTTGTGTGCTCAGCGTGTGCAGTGCAGTGCCGGTGAGCGCCGCGACGGTTTTCACAGTGTCGGTGCCGATGGCTAGAAATTCCGCGCTCGCTATCACTCCAGCATCCTCGAGCAAGGCCGCGTAAAACGGCAACTGCACCGCTTCGCCAGAATCAATTTCGCGTTGTTGCGGCACGCCGCCGGTTTTGTAATCGACAATCCCCAATCCTGCGTCGCTTGAGTCCACCCGGTCGATGCGTCCGTTGAGGGTGAGGCCGGTCGGCTCGAGCGAGTATTCCTGCTTTAACTCCACAGCGTCGATATTCCATTGTGTGGCGCGTTGGATCTGCCAGTCGATATACGCCGGAATGACAGCCAGCCAGCGTTTGAGCCAGCCGCGATGGCGAAAATCGTCGTCAAGATCACGCGCAAACACAGCTCTTGCAATCGTTTCCATGTGGTGAATGGCGGTGTCGCGATTGGCGGCGGTGACGCGCGCACTGAACGGCGCGGGTAACCCGGCGGTTTTCGCGTGAAACGCCTGAAGACACAAATGTACGCGTTTGCCGTAGTCGTCTTTTTGCAGCGCTTCGCGTACCGCCTCGGTGGGTTTCAACTTCAAGGCGTACCCTGCAAAAAATTGGTACGGGCAGTTCAACAAGGTTTGATAGCTATGCGCGGACAGCGTGTGCGGCAGCAACGCCGCGTCGATGCGCGGTCGCGGTGCACGCGTCGGTTCCGGCAGCGGTGCGGTGTTATTGCCGGGTACCTGTGCACGCGGGTCGCCGACCAGTGCTTCCAGATCCAGATCACGCAACGCAGAGCCATAAGCCAACTGGTGAAAGGTTTGCAAAGTATCCCACCACGGTGATGCCACCACGTCCTCGCCGTTGCGGTCGCGCACTCGTGTGAGCAACACGCGCGGCGCACATTCGAGCAGTCGGCGGAAATCATGCAACATGTGGTTGCGTTGTTGCTGTGCGGTGGGCAAGCCGAGCTCGGCGCGCACGCCGTCATTAAAAAATGGCGAGCTCTGACCCGCGCTGGGCAGGTAGTCCTGTTCGCAGCCCGCAATCACCAGCGCGTCAAATCGTGCCAGCGCACTGTGCGCAAAATTAAATAATTGCACGCGCTGGCCCGCCATGGGCGGAATGAAGTTGTACATTTCCAGCGCGCGTCCCAACCACGCGCGGAACTCCAGCCAGCTCATGCCCAGCGTCGATGTTTCAGCGGCCGCTTGCAGCAATTCGAGTTCCTGTATCACGCGTATACCGGCCGCGTCTCCGCGCCAGCGGCGATCCAATCCCAGGCGCGTGATGCTCTCGTGCAGCGCACGCAGATAGTCGCGCGCGGGCCGGGCGCGATTGCCAAGCAGCGGTGTCAACGGCTGCGCGGCGTGTTGCAAACGGTCAAGCAGTGACGCCATCGAATCGTAGCTCGTGCCCAGTTCACCGGGCAAACGTTCGCGTCGCCGCCGCAGCCGCTGTCGATAGCGCTCCAGATTACGCGCAACGTTTTCGTGATGGACGATGTCTTCCTCCAGCCGATACACCGCCGCAAGATGTGCTGCGCGATCCAGATCCGGAAACACAAATGCCGACTTCAAAATGTCTAGCATTGGCTCGTGGGCGAAGTCTTCCTCCACACATTCCAGCCAGCGTTCCAATGCGCTCGCTGCGCTGGTGGTGGACAACGCCCAGCCGGTCAAGTCGTCGGGCACCAGTCCGGCGCGTTCGAGCAGCGCACGCACGCGCCGCGCCAGCAGGCGATTCTCGGTGACGATGCCGACGCGCTGCGCGCCGTCCAGCAGCCAGCGCCGCACTTGCAGCTCGACGGCGCGGGCTTCTTCTTCTGCGCCGCGTGCTGCAAACATGCACCAATGTTCCGCAACTTGACTGATTGGCTGCTGCGCGGCAAATGCGCGCGCGCGCGTGGCCAGCGGTGGGGTGGTTGGGCCAAATGCGGCGTCGAAGAATTTCGCACATGCGGTGGTAGGCGCATCAGAAATTACGGCGCTATCGAATGCTTCGGCCAGGGCGCGCACGGGCGCATCTGCATCGTGTGGCACATCCGTGGTGCAGCCGTGCAGGATCACGGTGCAGGCGGCTCGTTTCGACAAGGTTCGGAGCCAGACAATTTCCGCTGCGCACCAACGGCTAAAACCAACCGCGTAGATATGAGTGTTGACATTAACGTGCGCGGCGTTGTGGGCCAGTTGCAGCAGGTAAGCGCTGTGCGTGTCCACGCTGTGCGCGCTGCGCAGTTGTGCGTGCCATGCGTGCCACAAGGTGTGCACCAGTGACGCCTCGCGGCTCAATGCTTGCGGCGCATTCGCCCGCACTCCGTAGGCGTGTGCCAGGCGCGCATGAAATGTCGCGACGTCCGGCGGCAGATCGCATTGATGCAGAGTGAGCTCGTCGAACAGGCGCAACAGGCTGTCGGTCAGATGCCACGGGCGCGCTTTGCCATACAAGTGCGGGTAACGTACCAACGCTTCGGTCAGCAACAGTTCGCGCGCGTAGCCGCCGACTACGGGAGCGTCCGGCAAGGAGTTTTGTGCGACCCACAAGCGCGGCGTCGTGATGATCGGCCCCAGCAAGGCAGCGCAGTCGCAGGCGCGTGCCGCGCTGAGCAATTCACGCCGCAGCCGCGCAGCTGTAGTGAGCTCGGGCAGTAGCACAACGACGGCTGTCAGGTCGGGGAGTTGCTGTCGGTGCGCGGCGACAATCCGCTGCGCCAACGCGCGCAACGGGTCGTCGGCGTAGGGAACCCAAATTACGTGCGGCGCGGTACGCGGAGATAGGGCACGAACGGCGTCGTTGTCGTGCATTGATCCGGACTACTTCTCCAGGTACTGGAGCTTGTCTTTTACCGTATCCCATTCCTTCGCATCGTCGGGGGCGGGTATTTTCTGGGTAATTACCGGCCATTTTTTTGCCAGATCGGCATTAAGCTTGACAAATTGCTGCTGCGCTTTTGGAACGTCGTCTTCCGC
>JANMQQ010000169.1:0-2979 GCA_031370545.1 Gammaproteobacteria bacterium | reverse complement strand
CCCTTGCAGGGGGAAGGGGCGCTTTTGTTCGGATAGCGCGGTTCTTTACAATTTTTAAGTTCCATTAGCTATGAAGCACAACATCAGATCAACTGCTGCAACATCCGCTCTTTGATGTTGGCAATCGCACGCGTCGGATTCAATCCCTTGGGGCAGACCTCGACACAATTCATGATGGTGTGACAGCGGAACAATTTGTACGGGCCTTCGAGATCTTCCAGCCGTTCGTCGCCCGCCTGATCACGCGAATCAGCAAGCCAACGCCAAGCTTGCAGCAACGCGGCCGGGCCACGGAATTTTTCCGGATTCCACCAGAACGACGGACAGGCCGAGGAACACGCGCCGCACAAAATGCACTCGTACAAACCGTCGAGCTGGTCGCGTTGCTCCGGGCTTTGCCGGTATTCGACTTCAGGTTCCGCGTCGTGACGTATTAAATACGGCTTCACCGCGCGGTACTGATTAAAAAACTGGCTCATGTCCACGACCAGATCGCGGATCACCGGCATGCCCGGCAACGGGCGCACTTCAATCGGCTCGCTTAAATCCGCCAGCGGCGTAATACACGCCAGCCCGTTGCGGCCATTGATGTTCAGCGCGTCGGAGCCGCACACGCCCTCGCCGCAGGAATGCCGAAAACTCAAACTCTCGTCGCGCGCTTTGATTTCGATCAGCGCATCGCGCAGCATCATGTCCGGCCGAATCTCCGCCAGCACGTGCTCCTGCATGCGCGGTGCCGCGTCGGTTTCGGGGTTGTAGCGGTAGATCAGGAATTTCATTGCGCTGTAGTCGATGACCTGGGTAGACGAAATAGTTTCCGTTGCAGGGCTAGCTGCACGCGTAATCGCAACACATGGCCCCTCGGTATCATGCTGCCGAGCGTTCCCATTTTTTGGCACGGGTAATCAATTCTTTTTCGTAGCGTGGCCAATCATGCAAAGTCTCCGGATCGAAATCAGCGCCGTTGGGCCACACCAGCGTGTGGATTTCCGGATCGATACTGACCTGATCAAACAACTTCAAATCACGTAACGGTCCGTACAACTCGCCCGCGAGCACGGGTTCAAAAAAAATGACACGCTCATTGTCATCGTCAAACCAGATGCGAAGCGTATAGGGCCCGTCAACCTGGAACGAACAGACACGATAGATCGGATGTGTGGTCATGGTGCGCACCTCATTTCAAAGGCAGGATGGGAGTAGGTTTGCGCCCATCTTGCAACAACTGCCAATCGCTGACGAGTTCCGCTTGATGCAGTTCTGCCCACGCTTCCACAAGCCGGTGTTGACGTTTAGGCAGAGCGCCTGCAATTAACTCTATCGGATCGAGACTGTAAATCCCGACTTCGTTTTGGTTGAGGTCAGTCGTCAAATTCTATACTTTGGGGGCGAGGGGTTTACTTCACTGGCATCAACTACGTGAGGTCCCAATTTGTCGGCCTTCAATAAGCCAATGCGAGAGACTCCGACCATCGTACCCGGAAGGAGCTCATTCGGCGATGGACCTACCTGTCCTATCGCAATTTTGAACTCAACAGATAGGGCATAAAGCCCGACGTGGTAACCGAGGTGCTTTACGAGCACCTCGGTAGCTTCCTGTAAGGAGAGGTAATCCACTGTCGGTTCTGTGACATTTGCTTTTGCCTTAGTGGGCGGTTTCTTGGCCAACTGGGTTCTCCCAAACTTTTGGTTGTTCGCCGGATGAAGCGTGTGTTGTTTGGCTACCAGAAAACTTCACGAATAACTCATGTTGGTGCCTATGTTCAACCGTATGATTTGCTGTTCCTTGCACAGCTAACATCAACGCCTCACATACGAATTCATTCAGGCCTTGAGCCCTGCTCCTTGCAACAAGCGCAATGTCGCGGTGAAGTTTAGGACCAACGCGAACATTGAACACGCCCTTGCAAGGAAGATCGGGCTCGTCGCCAAGTTCTGCGCAAGTTGTTAGATAGTCGTCAACGGCTTCATGAAATGCCACTTCTAATTCTTCAAAAGAGTCCGCGCAATACGTAATCACGTCGCGGATATATAGCAGTTTGCCAACAAGTGAGCGACTCTCGACGTCGATTTCTGCAGATCCTATGTATGCTTTGTACTCGAAATAGGGTTTCATTCGTCCAATTCTCCTGCCGCACGCAGCCCCTCAAGTAACGCATCTACCATATAGGGTAGAAGTGTTTTTTGTGGGTGCCGCTCGTGTAACCGCACCTTTGTTCTAGTCCCCTCATGCAGGAACATGCGGGCCGATCCCTTTTTATTGTGCAATTGAAAATTGCACAAATTCATCAGACGCATCGCCTCATCCCACGTGAAATCTTTAGGCGGCGGTATGCGCTGCACTTTCTCAAGTAACTTTGTTTTCTTCGACAAGTTAGTTATCGGCCTAAAGCGCAGTTTCTGCAACTAACTTTAGTTGCAATAATCTACGATAATTTTTGATTTGTAAATTAGCCCGAAGAAATACCACGATCAAAACCACTAATGTAAGTCTTTACGCTGACAATTCGATTCCTCGACCCGCGTTAAATGTTGAACGATTATGGTTTTGCCCTTCTCATAGCGTGAGCTTTAAAGGATTCGCAGTGAAGTGTCGCCTTCCCCCATCCCCTTTTCACAATTCTTCTTCAAGTCGAAGTTGAGTTGCAGCACCGCAGCTAAGCACTCTTGGATTTCACCTTCTCTTTAACAATTTTTCCGTTTCGATACACCACAACATACCCGCTCGACCGCTGCGCACGATCACGCAACGCTGCGCGACGTAATGCAACCTCCGAATTGATCATATCGGGGTCGGGTTTTACGTTTTTCTCATGACCTGTCACGCGACTCATGTGTTGCACCCTTCATCGATTAATGCTGGGTTTACCGCTGAATTGTCGCTATTGGTGTCTGACCCCAACTGTACTCATGGGCGAACTCCTATTGTTACCGCCTGGCTTGTCTCATCGACAATGGGTGAAGTTCGCGGGCCTTGAT
>JANMQQ010000159.1:0-19530 GCA_031370545.1 Gammaproteobacteria bacterium | reverse complement strand
TGCCTTCTGAAATCCGCCCGTTCGTGGTCGCGATCAACCGGCTGTTGTTGCGGGTCGCCCAATCAATGACGGTGCAACGCCGCTTTGTGGCTGACGCCGCGCATGAATTACGTTCGCCGTTGACCGCGCTTTCGTTGCAAGTCGAGGGGCTGGAAATCGCAGACATGTCAGATCAAGCCCGGGTGCGGCTGGCTTCGGTACGCAATGGCATCCAACGGACACGCAGCCTGCTGGATCAACTGCTCACTTTGGCCCGTGTACAGGATTCAACTCACGGGCAACCTGCAATGGTGTCGGTGCAGCAGGTTTTTCGTCAGGTGCTGGAAGATTTGATGCCTCTGACGGAAGCCAAGAACCTTGACGTTGGCGTGGTCAGCGCCGAGGATGCCCACGTGATGACCCAGGCAGCGGATATGAAAACATTGGTCAAAAATATTGTAGATAATGCGATTCGCTACACGCCGGACGGGGGCCGGATCAATCTCTCGGTGCAGACCAGCGAAAGTAGCGTGATTTTACAGGTCGACGATACCGGGCCGGGTATTGCGGAAGACGAGCGTGAGCGGGTGTTCGATCCGTTCTACCGTGTGTTAGGCCATGACGAAATGGGTTCGGGGCTGGGGTTGTCGATTGTTCAGACCATTGCAAATCGGATCGGGGCGAGCGTCAGTCTTGACTATTCCAGCCCGCAGGCCAAATCCGGGCTTTGCGTAAAAGTAACTTTCCCGCTGAGCGGGAGTCGTACGCAAGATCATTGCGGACCGTCAGCGTGATGGGTCTTACACCGCCGCCGAATGGATCGGCGTCGCACTTGATAACGTGGAGAATGATGAATGTCGAAGTTGCCTATTCTGGCGTATCACAATGTTGACCGTGCGCCGCCGGGAGTTCGCCTGGCGCGCCTGTATGTGACACCCGAACAATTCGAGCGCCAGATGTGGACATTACAACGTTTGGGTTTACGCGGCGTGTCGGTGACTGACGGGCTGGCCTCTCTTGGCAGCGGCGACTGTCGAAAAAAGGTAATTCTGACCTTCGACGATGGCTATGTTGACAATTTAGAGCAGGCCGCGCCGATCCTGAAAAAATACCGATTTACCGCCACCTGTTACGTCGTCGCCGAACGTATTGGCGCACATAACGTTTGGGACAGCGACTACCTGGGCGTTAAGAAGCCGACGATGAATATTGCACAACTTCAGGCGTGGCTGGCGCAGGGCCTGGAGATCGGATCGCACACCTGCACTCATCCGCGCCTGGATCAATTGGATGCGGCGGCGGCAATGCAGGAAATCGCAAACAGTCGCACGGTATTGACATCATCGCTGGGCGTTCCCGTCGAGCATTTTTGCTATCCCTACGGACGCTTCAATGAAGCCACCAGCGCGTTGGTGAAGCGTGCCGGTTATCGCAGCGCGGTCGCTTCATTACGCGGCATCGCCCGGCGTGACGATGATCTGTTTCGCTTGCCGCGCGCGTCGATCCACGGCGATGGCGGCTGGTTTAAATTTCTGCTCAAAGTCGCTACGCGTTATGAAGATCGTTACCGTAACAAGGCGCGTGTATGAAATTCCTGTTTGTCGATGCCAGCCATGATGGTTGGGGTACCGAGCAGCATCTGGTTTCGCTCGCATCGGGTTTGCAGGCGTGCGGCCACGATGTGACGGCCATTGTGCAACAGGGCAGCCGAACTGAACGCTGGTTGGAGAATACCGGGGTTACCGTGTTCTCAGTACGCTTCCGTTCCGGTGTGGACCTGCGATTCCTGCTCAAAATAACGCGACAGATACGCCGACATCGTCCCGATTGGCTGATCGCAAATCAATCCAAGCTTTATTGGCCGATGGCCGTGCTCGGCAAAGTGGTCGGTATGCGGGTTGCGCTGTTTCGCCATTTGGTGCGCATCAAACGTTGGCGGACGCGTGTGTTGTTGCCCAAATTGGTAGAACGCTTTTTCGTCGTTTCGCAATTCGCGCGCGACGAGCTCGTTCGGTGCGGCGCATCGCAGGCTCACATCACATGCTTGTACAACCCCATCGACACACAACGTTTCCATCCGAATCCTTCTGCATGCACCGCGTTGCGCGCGCGTTTGGGCGTCGCCAATCACGAGATACTCGCCGGATTCGTCGGGCGCATCGAGCCGGACAAGGGCGTGTGCACCCTGCGCGATGCGGTGTTCAATGCGATGGACGCGTTGCCGCAGCTGAAAATGGTGTGGGTTGGTGATGGAATCGCAAAAAAGGAAACCATGCAGCTTGCCGCCGCGCGCGGGCATTCGCACAGAAACATGTTTGTTGGTTGGTCGTCTGCGCCTGAAGAATACTATGTGGGACTCGACATGCTCATCGCGCCGTCGATTGTCGTTGAGACATTTGGTCGCGTCATTGCCGAGGCGCAAAGTTGCGGTGTGCCGGTGATTGCCAGCAACATCGGCGGCGTGCCCGAGGCGATGGTCGTGGACAAGACCGGTATGCTGGTAGCTCCGGGCAACGTCGCACAACTCACGCAAGCCATTGTCACGTTATCGATGAATGATGCGCTGCGCATGCAATTTGCCGACGCCGGTCCGCCGTTTGTCGCGGATAATTTTTCAACCTTCCTGGTCTGCAAGGAATTGATTGAAAATTTATTGAGGTAACGCGGCTCTTCTCGGCGTAAGAGCGTGACGTGATGGACGATTCAAGTGCGCACTTTCCAGTACCTTGCTGTTCATGATCTGCACTGAGTCGCACAACATCACGCGTTGTGGGCGATGTGCAGTAGGAACAAGTGAACGTACGTTACGGAAGTGAGGGATCTCTTATGATCGTGCCATTCTTGTTGAGTTTGTCACTGGCGGGTGCTGCGCCTTCTGGCGATGGAATGTGGGGCAATGTCGGTTTTGGTATGTACCCGGCGGACAGCGAAAAAGTCGCGCCCAATGGCCTGGAATACAAACCCATGTTTCGCATCGTGGCGGATTTTAATATCGGCAGTCGCGATCTTTATTTATTTTCCAACTCCGCTTATTACACCGAGAAACCGCAGCCGGGCGTTACCACCAATAAAAGTCAAGGTTCGCTGGATTTCACCAAACGCCAATACGATTTCAACATCGGCGGTGCGTATGGTTTCTCACGCAACACCGAGCTGCGCTTGTGGGCGTATTCGCAAAGCAACATCAATCGCGGCACTGACTTAAACAAGCCTTCCGGCTATAAAGACGGATTTACCGGGGAATTTCGCTATTTTTTTGAAGAAGATTCAAATTTGAATTACGCCGGGGTTGGATATTACTTCACGAAAGAATTAGTCGACACCAACGGCCAACCGTATACGCCAAGCTTCTTGGGCGAGCTAAAGCTGTCTTCGTTGCTGGGTTATGGAATACACGCCTCGACCAGTGCTGTGGTGCTGGGTGAGCGTGGCAATGGACTGAAAGAAATTAATACTCAAGTAGGATTCAGCTACCGTATGTTGGGCGGGTCGAAAACCACCACATCACTGTACCTCGAAAATGACTTCGGTCGCCGTGGCGATACCCAGCGTCGTCTGTTACTGGAATTCCGCCGTTCGTTTCAAGGCAATTGAGTAGGCGGCACGATTCAACTCGGGTGATCGCCTGTACATCCCACGGACAACATTGTGCGTGCGGCGTTACGCCTGCCCGACGGCGCGGATCGTGACATCAAGAGCGACGGCTGCGTGAAAATCCTGTCGGTGAAAGACCGCTCGGCCGAACCCACCGGGTTCTTCTTCGCGCCGGACGGCAAGACCGCCTATGTCAACATCCAGCACTCGAACGACACCAACATGCCGCTGCTGGACGACTACGGCACCGACGACCTGATCAAGATCACCGGCTTCAAGGTGAAGAAGGATTGAGATTAACGGCGAGGACCGCCAGCAAGGAAGCGAGAGCCGCCGCGAGGCGGTTTTTTTAATCGTTTGTTTTGATCAATGTGTTGCCTCTGTTCATAGCAATAGAGATGCAAAAAATAGAGGGCAAACCATTCAAAATTCCATGCGTCGTTCAATTGCTGAACGCGCGATATTGCAACAATACGAGCCCGCCCCCGTTCTCCGATACCGAACGTCGCTCGCTGCGACGCGTTTACCAAACTAATCGGCCGCTCCATAGATCAAGGATCTTTTGCGGAGATCCTCTTTGGACGAGGATTTCCAGAATTCTACTAATACCAAGTCTCTTCTTTTACGAGCGCCTGCGTACTGGCTAAGGTCTAACATATAAGCCTCATATATCCGACCAGCACGGCCACTGACTGTGACGCGAGACCTCACTAGGTGCACAAGCTTGAGATCCACAAGCTCATGGATTTGTTCGACATCACGGCCTCGTAGTTCTTTGTCGAGAAGGAAACAATTCGTGTTGTTCTCATCCAAGCAAAATTTTCGGAGCCGCTGGAATTCATTTTCCAACGTAAACGTGTCATCTAATGTATCTCGTTTGAACTCATCCCGTTTTGTCGAGTCATATTCGCCCGCAGCAATGTTAACGTCTTCTGCGCCTACCTTCTCCCGGTTACCACCGCCCCGTTCGCGCGCGTGATCGACTGAACGCCTGAATATAGACAGAAAATCCCTCGCAACACCGCCACTTGCAAGGACGAGTCGATCAAGTGCTCCATCTGTGATAAATGAAGCGATCGATTTGACGCCAGCTTCGATTGCAAAGCTAGAGAGTATCCTGACAAGGAAATCCTTTGTCAGAGAATATTTCTCCAGTGTCAGGTCTAAATCGATTTCGTCAGCGTCATCCCCGATCTTTATACCTGTAGGTGGATCACCGTGGATGTACCACCGAGATCGATGACGAATGCTACCAACTTTGAGCCATAGGCTGTGGTCCTTGGCAATTCGGTGAAAGTAATCAACTACGTTGGCTTGGTCGGACCGGCGAATGTGATATAGGTCATCAAGGAAAAGGTAAGCATCGCCGCTTGATAGCGCTCCTAAAACGTGGAACAGGTCTTGATATTTGAGAATATGGCGATGCAGGAAGTCTGTCTTTGATCGAGTATATTTCTCCTCAATCTCTCGCGTGTTCCTCTGTTCCACTTCTGTTGTTGCACAAATTTCGAGAGATGCTCCCGAAGCGCCCACATTTATTTTCCCTGAAGCAGAATCCTTTTCGTTTGACTGGGCGCCTGATTTTACGGTTAGCTGCGCTTCGTCGGTTCGATGCAGCTCGCGCGTTAACGCCTCTATTTCATTATGAATTCTCTCAGCTAGTTTTTCGGTATCCTTTCTGTTGAATGAAGAGCGAGTTGGAGTGGTGCCGAAAAATTTTTGCCAGAATGAGGCTTTTGACGGTGGATGAATAGCTGCTGAATTCAGCCAAGTCTCAAACTCAGTGAGTGTTTTAATCAAGACACTCAGCAGCACATCTGGGTAGCTATGCCCCTTAAACGCTTCGAGATTTACGTACGCTATAGGACGGCGATCAATGGTTAAGTCCGCAGCTGCTTTGCGTAACAAACTCGATTTTCCAGAGCCACGCCTTCCGAAAACAATGTGATGGCGTTTGCTTGTTGCGCGTCGCAACGTGCCCGGAGCAGGTTCAATAAAATGCTTAACACCTTCCTCAGTTGCACGGGCAGCTTCTTCCACGCGCGTTAGCATCTGCTCCATCTCGGGTGTTTCAAAAATATTTGTCATATCCATTCTCGCCATTATTGTTGTGACGCTCTTGGCCCCCGTTCAGAAAATGCGTGGGCTACGGATACATTTTCTAAATCGTTTTGTAAGCCAATCGCTGTCCCCTTGATGCGCAGCGATGGCCGTGATGATCTCACGAACGCTGGGTTTATCAACCCAGCCTACAACTACCACACTCCACGCCGAAGAAATGCACAGACGCGCGTTCAGCGCGCGTGATCAGGATGTGCATCCCACGGGCAACATTGCGCATGCGGCATCACGCCCGCGCGCCGTTCGTACCAACCGCGCGTGTTGTTGACCACGCGCACCGCGACCAGCATCACCGGCACTTCGATCAGTACGCCGACCACGCTGGCGAGCGCGGCGCCGGAGTGAAAGCCGAATAATACAATCGCGGTGGCGACCGCAAGTTCAAAGAAATTGCTCGCGCCGATCAGCGCGGACGGCCCCGCCACGCAGTGCGGTGAGCGCAGCGCGCGGTTGAGCAAATAGGCGAGCCCGGAGCTGAACAATACCTGGATCAGAATCGGCACCGCGAGCAGTGTGATCACTCGCGGCTGCGCGACAATTTGTTCGCCTTGAAAACCAAACAGCAACACCAGCGTGCCCAACAGCGCAGCGAGTGACAGCGGTTGCAGCGTTTTGAGCGCGCGTTGCAGGCGCGCTTCCCCATGTGCGTTACGCAGCAACCCACGGCGCCAGAGGTTGGCAATGATCAGCGGCACCACGATGTACAGCAGCACCGACAGCAGCAGCGTGTCCCACGGCACGGTGATCGAGGACAAGCCGAGCAACAGTCCGACCAGTGGCGCGAACGCGAAAATCATGATCACGTCGTTGAGCGCGACCTGCGACAAGGTGAAATGCGGCTCGCCGTGCGACAGGTTGCTCCACACGAATACCATTGCCGTGCACGGCGCGGCGGCGAGCAAAATCAGCCCGGCAATGTAAGAGTCGATCTGCTCGGCGGGGAGCCAGGGCCGGAATAATCCGCCGATGAACAGCCACGCGAGCAGCGCCATCGAGAAGGGTTTCACCGCCCAGTTGACGAACAGCGTGACACCGACGCCGCGCCAATGTTGCGTGACACCCGTGAGCGCCTTGAGGTCGATCTTGACCAGCATCGGGATGATCATCAACCAGATCAGCACCGCCACCGGCAGATTGATGTGCGCGACTTCGAGTGCGCCGATGGTTTGGAAAACCTCCGGCACCTGCTGGCCAAGGACGACCCCTGCGACGATGCACAGCAAGACCCAGAGAGTGAGGTAACGTTCAAAGAATCCCATGGTGAAGTTCTCTTGGTAGGAGCGCCGCCCTCGGCGCGATTGTTTGGGCAAAAAAATCGCAGCCGACCGCCACGGGTGGGGGCGTTCATGCACGCTGCCTTTTAAATCACCCCCATCCTCACCTTCCCCCTTGCAGGGGGAAGGGACGCTCCGTTTCGCGTTTGTTTCAGTCGCTTGCCTCCGTGTGAATCACACGCGCTGCATGTTTTATTTCCTCCGCACTCATGCTTTCCAACGGCAATGCGAGCAACGCGCGCACGCGCCGCTCAATTTGTCGATACGCGGTTTCAAACGCAGCGCGACGCGCTTCCAAAGGTTCGACATGGGCTGGATCGGGGATCGCCCAATGCGCGGTGGTGGGGTGGCCCGGCCAGATCGGGCAGGGTTCGCTCGCCGCGTTGGCGCACACCGTGAAGATAAAGTCGATACCTGGCGCGTTGGGCGCGGAGAATTCATCCCACGACTTGCTGCGTGCGCCCGTGATACGAACGCCGTGCTTTTCCAATGTTTCAAGCGCGACCGGGTTGACTACGCCACCGGGTTTGCTGCCTGCGGAAAACGCGCGTACGCGCCCGGTGCCGAGGTGATTGAACAGCGCTTCACCCAGAATGCTGCGGGCCGAATTGCCGGTGCATAGCACCAGCACGTTGAAGGTGGTTTTGGCCATGAATTGCTCTCAGATTCCTGACTGTGGACTGTGGTACGCGATTATTTTTTTGCACGCCGCGCACGGGTCGTGCCCACCGCTGCGGCTTTCGGTAAACACGCGCTACCGCTGCAACAGTTGTCGGTGAGATACGCGATCAGGTCGTCCATCGCCGTGTAGTCGGCCGCGTAATAAATGAAGCGGCTTTCCTGGCGTCCGACAATCAGGCCGACGCGGCTTAAGTGCGCCAGATGAAATGACAAGGTGGCGGGGGCGAGGCCAAGTTTTTCGCCAATAGCGCCTGCAGATACGCCTTCGGGTCCGGCTTGCACCAGCAGGCGAAAAATCGCGAGGCGGGTTTCATGGCCGAGCGCGGCGAGTTTGTCCACAGCGATGATCATTTCCATATTTCAAGTATTATGGAAATGATTGGGTGCGTCAACCGATAAGGAGGAACGCCCCTACGACCTGCGGGTTTGCCCGATAAAACGACAGCCTCTATACTCGCGCCTCGCGCGTCCTGATTATCAATTTTCAACGAGGTTTCCCATGTCGCTTGAGCAGATTCGTTCCTTCAATCCACCGATTCGTACCTTGATGGGCCCGGGCCCGTCGGATGTGCATCCGCGCGTCCTGGCGGCGATGGCGCGCCCGACCATCGGGCATCTTGATCCGGTGTTTGTAAGCATGATGGACGAGTTGAAAGTGCTGCTTCAGTACGGCTTTCAAACCAAAAACGATCTGACCATTCCGGTGTCGGCGCCCGGTTCGGCGGGCATGGAAACCTGTTTTGTGAATCTGGTCGAGCCCGGCGACAAAGTGATCGTGTGTTCGAACGGCGTATTCGGCGGACGCATGAAAGAAAACGTCGAGCGTTGCGGTGGCGTTGCTGTGATGGTAGACGCAGAGTGGGGACGTGCGGTCGATCCGCAGCGTGTGGAAGATGCGTTGAAGAAAAATCCTGACGCTAAAATTGTCGCGTTCGTGCACGCGGAAACTTCCACCGGCGCGCAGTCTGACGCCAAAACCATCAGCGCCATCGCCCGTCAGTACGGGTGCTTGACCATTGTCGATGCGGTGACCTCGCTGGCGGGCACGCCGTTGAAAGTCGATGACTGGCAACTCGATGCCGTGTATTCAGGGTCGCAGAAATGTTTGTCGTGCACGCCGGGTTTGTCGCCGGTCACGCTCAGCCCGCGCGCAGTGGAAAGAATCAAAGCCCGCAAAAGCAAAGTGCAAAGCTGGTTTCTGGATTTGAATCTGGTGATGGGTTACTGGGGCGGGGCAGTCAAGCGCGCCTATCACCACACCGCGCCGATCAATACCTTGTACGGTTTGCATGAAGCGCTGGTCATCATGAAAGACGAAGGTCTGGAAAAATCCTGGGCGCGCCATACCCGCATGCACGGTGCACTGCGCGCCGGGATTGAGGCGATGGGCTTGACATTTTTGGTGCCGGAAGCGGAACGTCTGCCGCAACTGAATACGATTCGTTTGCCGGACGGTGTTGATGAGGCCGCGATTCGTCAGCGCCTGCTGAATGAATTCAATCTCGAAATCGGTGCTGGTTTGGGCGCGTTGGCAGGCAAGGTGTGGCGTATCGGCTTGATGGGTTATGCCGCAAATGTCAAGAATGTGCTGTTCTGCTTGAGCGCGCTGGAGGCTACTTTGGCCGATGCCCGTGCCCCGATTAAACGCGGTGTGGCGGTCGATGCTGCACTGAACGCCTTGCGCTGAAAGCTGTTATTCACATCAGGTAGTGCAGCGCGCTACCTGACGCCTCTGCGATACATTCAAGCACCCACTATTCGTGTCGATAAACCGGCAACAGTGCGTTTGCTGTTTGCCGGTGCTGTGTCGTGCGATGGTTTATTCGCGTCGCACGGCCTTGTGTTGTCATCAAACTGGTGATCACAATGCAAGCCGCAGCGCAGCCCTGATCGAGGCCCGGTAGTGTGCGGAAATTTTTCCCAAACCTGATTCTGCTCTTGCTGTCATGGTACGGCGTTGCCGGTGCGGCGACGGGCAATGTCACGACAGCTGCTGCACCTGTAAAAATCGGTGTGCTGGCTTTTACGGGCGAGGAGTTGACGGCCGACCGCTGGACGCCCATCGCGCAGTATCTTAATCGGGTTATTCCTGCTCATCAGTTTTCCATCGTCCCGTTGACCAACGACAACATTGACACCGCTGTGTTCGGCAGCGAAGTCGATTTTTTGCTGACCAATCCCGCGTCGTACGCCGATCTGGAAGCTGCCTACGGTGTGACTCGTTTGCTGACGGTGCGCAATCGCCGACCGGGCGGTGCCTACACGCAATTTGGCGCGGTGATTTTTACGCGTGCGGACCGCAAAAATATCCAAACCCTGGATGACTTGCGCGGCAAAACATTTGCCGCAGTGCACGCCAATGCCTTCGGCGGTTGGTGGATGGCATGGCGCGAATTAAAGGCGCGCGGCATTGATCCGGAAAGTGATTTTGCGCGCCTGGATTTTACTGGGTTCCCACAAGACAAGGTTGTGCAAGCTGTCAAGAACGGCACCGTCATGGCCGGAACCGTGCGCACCGACGTGCTGGAACGCATGGCGGAGCAGGGCGCGATCGAACTGAAAGATTTTCGCGTACTGAATCCGCAAACCAGTGCCGGGTTTCCATTTTTGCACAGCACGCAACTTTATCCAGAATGGCCCTTGGCCCTGGTGAACCATCGACTGACGCGCCTCGCGCAAGAGATGAGCGTGGCGTTGTTAAGCATGCCGGAGGATGCGCCGGAAGCCACCGCCGCGCGCATTGCCGGTTGGACGGTGCCGTTGGATTACCACAGCGTCCACGATTTGATGCGCGAGTTGCGCGTCGGCCCGTATCGGATTTATGGCCTGGAAACCCTGCGTGAGATGTTCTCGCTGTACTGGCATTGGGCCGCGTTGGGGTTGCTGGTGTTGACAGCCAGTGCGGGTGTCACCGTGCACGTGCTGCGCTTGAATCGACGCTTGCAGAAATCCGCCCATGCGCTGGAGACTGAGGTTGAGCAACACACTGAGGCGCAACGCATCAGCAAGGCGCAAGCCAAGCGCGTGCGCGCGCTCTACACCGTGGCATCCATGTCCGGAATGTCGTACGACGAAGAGATCGCAGAGATTTTGCGCACCGGCTGCGGCTTGCTGGGTTTGCAAATGGGCAAGGTGGTGCGCGTTGATCTGGAGAACAATAAAAGCATCGTGATTGCGGTGCACGCGCCCGAGGGGTTCACACTAAAAATCGGCGATGTGCTGCCGTTGGATAAAACCTACTGCATCATCCCGACGCTGTCGAAACAGCCGTTCTCGGTAGATCATGCCGCGCAATCCAAATGGCGCGATCTGCCTTGTTATACCTTCTCTGGCATGGAGTCGTATATCGCCGCGCCGATTTGGGTGAACCAGGTATTTTTCGGCACCGTCAGCTATGCCAGCCGCACACCACGCGGTCTGCCATTTGTCGAAACCGATATGGATCTGGTGCAACTGATGGGCCGCTGGATCGGCGTCGCCCTGGAGCGGCGCGCGCAGCAGCATGAAGTTGTTCAGGCGCATGCCGATGCGCAGTCCGCCAGTCGGACCAAGAGTGATTTCCTTGCGCGCATGAGTCATGAATTGCGCACGCCGCTGAACGCCATTATTGGCTACAGCGAGATGATGATTGACGACGGTGCCAGGCAAGCGCCGGAGCAGCGTGTGGCGGATCTCGCGAAAATCCGTTCATCCGGCAAGCAGTTGCTCGCATTGATCAACGACATTCTCGATCTGTCAAAAATCGAAGCGGGCAAATTGGTGTTGGTGAATGAGACGTTCAGGGTCGGCGACCTGGTCGAAGAAGTGATTGCGACCATGCAACCGTTAATCAGTAAAAATAACAATACGCTCGACACGACTCGCGCCGATGATTTGGGCGCAATGACCGCAGACATGACTAAATTGCGGCAAGTCGTACTGAACATATTAAGCAATTCCTGTAAATTCACCAGCAACGGCCGCATCACACTGAGTGTTGATCGACGCGTTGAAAATGCCCAGGACTGGATGGTGTTTTCGATTGCCGACACCGGCATCGGCATGAGTGCGGCGCAGATGGAGCGGTTATTCGAAGACTTCTCCCAGGCCAGTTCGGAAATTGCGCATAAGTACGGCGGTACCGGTTTGGGTCTCGCCATCAGCAAAAAATTCTGCGCGATGATGGGTGGCGACATTGAAGTCAGAAGTGCGCCCAAGAAGGGTTCAACTTTCGTAATTCGCCTTCCAGTGCAGCCCGACTGCGTCGCCGATGCGGCAGAGCGCGTGGCCGACAGCGCCGCGTAATTGCCGGGCTGCTGTCATCAATTTGTTACACTCGCAATAGATAGTGCGCGGTAGCGTCATGTCATGTTGAAAAAAATGGAATCCGTCGATTACAAAAACCCGGAGTTGTATATCAACCGGGAGTTAAGCCAGCTTGAGTTTAATTGGCGAGTCCTGGCACAAAGCAAAGATGACGCGATGCCGTTGCTGGAGCGGCTGCGTTTCCTATGTATTTCCAGCACCAACATGGACGAGTTTTTTGAGATTCGTGTCGCCGGGTTGATGGAACAGCTCGAACTCCCGGCAGTCAAGCCCGGCCCCGACAACCTCACGCCGCAGGAAATACTTAGCGCCGTCAGCGTGCGCGCGCATCAGTTGGTCGCGGAACAGTATCGGGTGTTGAATGAGGTACTGATTCCGGCACTTGAGCAGACCGGGATCTATTTCGTCCGACGCGGCGAATGGACTGCGCTCCAGGAAATCTGGCTGCGCGGCTATTTTGAAAAGGAAGTGCTGCCGATGTTGAGTCCATTGGGTCTCGACCCGGCACATCCGTTTCCACGTATTCTCAACAAGAGCTTAAACTTCATCATCGCGCTCAAGGGCAAGGACGCCTTCGGCCGCAGCAGTAACCTTGCGATTGTGCAAGCGCCGCGCGCGCTGCCGCGCATTATCCAGATCCCCGCCGAAACCAGCGGGGGCTCGCCGTATCACTTTGTGTTTTTATCCTCGCTGATCCATCACTACATGGCGGATTTATTTCCCGGCATGAAGGTGCTGGGCTCGTATCAATTTCGTGTCACGCGCAATAGCGATTTATTTGTCGACCACGAAGAAGTGCAGGACTTGATGCATGCGGTGCAGGGCGAGCTCGCGCAGCGCCGCTTCGGCGACACGGTGCGGCTGGAAGTGGTGGACGACTGCCCGGAACGTTTGACTGCGTACTTGCTGAACCAGTTTGAACTAGGTGCAAGCGATTTATACAAAGTGAACGGCCCGGTGAATGTTAATCGGTTGATCGGGATTCACGATCTGGTCGACCGCCCGGAACTGAAGTTCCCATTGTTTACACCGCAATTGCCCGCCGCGCTGGTGGAAAGCCCGGAAATATTCGACGTGCTGCGCAAGCAAGACATTTTGCTGCATCACCCGTTTGAATCCTTCGTGCCGGTTATTGAATTTTTACGGCAGGCGGCCAGCGACCCGCAAGTGCTGGCGATCAAGCAGACCTTGTACCGCACCGCACCCAACGCGCCGATTGTCGGGCACCTGGTTTCGGCCGCGCGCGCCAGCAAGGAAGTGACGGTGGTGATCGAGCTGCGCGCGCGCTTCGACGAAGAAGCCAACATTGCGCTGGCCAATCGCTTGCAGGAAGCCGGTGCCCACGTGGTGTACGGCATCGTCGGTTATAAAACCCACGCCAAAATGATTCTGGTGGTACGCCGCGAAGGCAAACAATTATGTCACTACGTGCACTTGGGCACCGGCAACTACCATCCGTTCACCGCGCGCATTTACACCGACTACGGATTGCTCACCAGCAATAAAGACATCGGCGCCGATGTGCACAAAGTGTTTTTGCAGCTCACCAGCTTGGGTCGCGTAGCCAAATTGCAGAAGCTATTGCAAGCACCGTTTACCTTGCACGACGGCTTGCTGGAAAAAATCCGCCGCGAGGCGAAGCACGCCGAGCACGGCAAGCCCGCACGCATCATCGCTAAAATGAACTCATTGGTGGAGCCGCAAATTATTCAGGCGCTGTATGCGGCTTCAGCAGCCGGAGTGCGCATTGATTTAATTGTGCGCGGCACTTGCGGATTGCGCCCCGGGATTCCCGGCGTATCTGACAACATCCGCGTGCGTTCGATTGTCGGACGCTTTTTGGAGCACGCGCGCGTGTGCTATTTCCAAAACAGCGGCGAGCCGGATGTGTTGTGCTCGAGCGCCGACTGGATGGAACGCAATTTCTTTCGCCGCGTCGAGGTGTGTTTCCCGGTCGAAGTGAAGGCGTTGCGTGAGCGCCTCGTGCACGATCTCAAACTCTATTTAAAAGACAACACCCAAGCCTGGGATTTGCACAGCGATGGCAGTTATCACCGGGTGACCCCGCAAGGGCACGAGCCGGTGAGTGCACAGATGGATCTGCTCGGCCAATTTGCGGAGAAATAACAGCAACAACAACTGACCACCCCGTCCGCGGCGCGTTCACCCCTCCTTGACCAAAGGAGGGAGGGGCTAGGTTTCTCTCCCCTCCTCATTTTCGAGGAGGGGTGCCCCGTCGGGGTGGGGTGGTCAGTTGCTGTTGCTGTTTCGTCACCCAACTTCCAAACCAATCTCCCCCTCACGCAAATACCCAATTTCTTGCTTCAAATCCGCCTGCAACAACGGGCGGCTATCCAATCCGCCTTTTGTGAATTGCAATTTTAAAACGCGTTTGCTGGTTGACAACGTCAGGCCCGGCACCGCTTCAGTGCTGCGGCCACGCTGCAAAATAACCGCCAGTCGCAGCACCACTGCCAGGCGTAGCCATGCGGTGCTATACGCGGCGGGCAATTCTTTTAACGCAGCAAGTGGCAGTTTGCCGCGCTGCGCGCGCAGCAACAGGCCCAGTAATTTGCGCTCGAACACTGTGAAGCCATCCAAGTCCGCGTTCTCGACAATATAGGCGCCATGTTTGTGATACTGGTTGCTGGCGATATCCAGCCCGATTTCGTGCAGTTGCGCAGCCCAGGTCAGATATTTGTTGGTTTGCGCATCACGCAAATCCCAGTCTGCGGCAATACTCGCAAGCAATTGTCGCGCGGTGGTCTCCACGCGCCGGACTTGCGCCTGGTCAACATGAAAGCGTGCGGCCAACGCGGCAACGCTGCTGGAGCAGGTATCTTCGTCGGCCGGCCAGCCGAGCATGTCAAACAACAAACCTTCGCGCAGTGCGCCGTCAGACACGCGCAGATTGTCGAGACCCAGCACGTCGAACAACGCCACCAGAATGGCAACTCCACCGGAAAATACTGGCGCGCGTTCCGGGCTCAGCCCCGCAATCTTAAATCGTTCGACGTGGCCGGACTTGACTAGCGCCTCGACCAGCCGGTCCAGTGCCGTGCGGGTGATGCCATCATCGCACCAGCCCGCCAGGCGCACCACACTGTCGACGGCGCGGATGGTTCCCGACGCGCCAACCGCATGCTCCCAACGTGCCTTACCAAATTCGCTGACCGCAGGTTGCAGCGCTTCGACCGCGGCGAGCTGCGCACGTTGCCAGCGCTTTGAGGTGATTTCTCCACCTTCGAAATACTTCCGGCTGAATGATGCTCCGCCCATTTCGAGACTCTGCACGTGCTGGGGTGTGCCGCGCTTGCCGATGATGAGCTCGGTGCTGCCGCCGCCGATGTCGATCACCAGCCGGCGTTGGCCGTTGTCGGCCAGCGTGTGTGCCACGCCGAGATAAATGAGTCGAGCTTCTTCTTCACCGGAAATGATTTTGATGGGGTGGCCCAGTGCGCGCTCTGCAGTGGCCAGGAACTCTTTCGCGTTGCGCGCATTACGCAAGGTGTTGGTGCCCACCGCGCGCACCGCGCGATGCGGCATGGCACGCAAGCGTTCGCCAAATTTTGACAGGCAATCCAGCGCACGTTGTTGTGCAGCAGGTGTGATATTGCCGTCATTGTCGAGACCCGCGCCCAGATGAATCATCTCGCGCATGCGGTCGAGCACTTGCAACTCACCCTCGTAGGCGCGCGCGATTTTCATGTGAAAGCTATTCGAGCCTAGATCGACGGCAGCGAGTACTTCAGATGACTTGGGCGGTATGGGCATAGACCCTCAGATATTGGAACAACCGTTCAACATTAGATGCAAGCTCATGCTTCATGCACAATAGCGCAGCGAAGCCACCCGAGCTGAAACGCTTCAAACTCTTTCGAAACTTCGTCACTAGCCGATACTCTTAATGCCTGCATACAAACCGTCGGCGGTGCAGCGTACGGCATGTTGGGCATACTATCGTAAGGTCCAAACCGCAGCAGCTTGTAGGCTGGGTTAGCCCAAAGGGCGTAACCCAGCAGTGCCTAATTGAGACGCCGGGTTACGCTGTGCTAACCCAGCCTACGACGTAAGTTAATTTTACCAGCAGTGGGAGAACACAACGTGGTGAAGCCGTTAGCATGGATGTCGATGGTCGTCGCAGCATTGATGTTGTCCGCCTGCGCAGAAAAATTTGTGCTCAGTGGCTCACCTGAAGTCGGTGGCTTGCTCATCGTCGACGCAGTAGTAAAAACCAAAAGCTTCATGGGACAAGAAAGTGATCCGCCGGTGGTCAAAGTCACCGTGCGCAAAGTGATCGGCGACTTGTTCGTCGAAGGTGAGGCCTTGCAAGACGTATTCGTGTTCCAAGGTTTGAAACCGGGTAAATATCAATTGGTGTCCGTGTCGACCAAGCCGGGAAAAAAAGAAGTGGTGCTGACCGTGCCCACCGACGATGAAGAAGCATTCACATTCGATGTCGTCGCCGGTACACCCCTTTATATTGGGCAAGTCAAAATTCAACAAGACATCCGGCTTAAAGAGTTGGGCATCCGTTTCACTCGCACGCCTACGCCACAGCGTGAAATTGAAGTATGGAAAGTCTTGCTCGAACAATCGCTACGCTCGCAGTGGAAGTACGTGGTAGAAAAACACCTCGCCTCATTATCCTGATTTCAAAGCCAAAAATGCTCCGCTAGGCCGCTGTTAATCGCAGCGGCTAAAGATTTTTGCGCGCCCGACGATAAATCTGGTCAGTCATCTTGTTACATTTTTACTACAGAATTGTTACCGCGCGGCGGCAAATCTACCATTTGTTGCATCTTTGCCGAAAACTGCTATAAATACCGGGCGGAGAAATGGGTACACCAATCGACCTTCACACCACTTGGGAGCATAACTACATGAAAAAATCAGTTCTCGTGATCGCAGTCAGCGCGGCCCTGGCCGCAGGCTCTGCACAAGCCGCCGTGGAAGTGTACGGCAAGCTGCATTTGTCGTTGGACCAGACGGACAACGGAAATACTTACGACGGAAATACGAATGACACGGCCGCCAATGCGGGCGCCAAGGCGAAATCACTGTATGTCTCCACCAATGCCTCCGTATTGGGTTTCAAGGCATCGGAAGATCTTGAAGGCGGCATGAAAGCGTTGGCGCTGATTGAAGTCCAGATCGAAGCGGATAATCAAACCAAAACGATTCCGTTCACCGAGCGCGAAGTGTATGCAGGTTTGGGCGGTGGTTTTGGTACCGCACGCATCGGCAAAATCGACACCCCGATGAAATTGCTGGGTGGCGTTGCTGATCTGTTTCGCGATCAAGTGGGTGACAACCGTAATCTGACATCGAAGGCCAGCGGTTCGGGCTTGGTCACGAATGCACCTCAGCACCAAGACATAAATAGCCGCTACCCCGCCCTCGCTTATAGCGCTTTATCTCAAAAGCCAGGTTGGGAAGTACGTGCAAGCAACGCATTAGCCTATACCACACCTGATATGGGCGGATTCACGGTCTCGGTGTTATACCAACCCGATGAAGGTCGCAAAGACTCCAGTATCAAGGACGTTGCTGCGCGCTTCACCAGTGACATGGGCAGCGCCAAATTGGTTGCCGGATTAGCGTGGGAAACGCATGGCAAAGCCTGGAACAATGACGTGAAAGCTGAAACCAATATCCGAGCTGCCGGTAGTGTCACCATGGGCGACATCAAGGCTGCTGTCTTGTACCAGAAAGCATCCAACATGAATGCCGTTTCCGATCTAGCGCACGGGGCACTTGCAATTATTCCAGCAGTCCCTGCTTTGGGTACCACTGCTGCCGTACCTGCTCAACTGGCCGTAAATGCAGCTAGTGCGGTTGACACCAGCTATGACCGGACCACTTGGGGTGTGGGCGGTTCATTCAAGATCGGCGCCGGTGCAATAAAAGCTCAATATTACAAAGCAGGCGAAACCAGTTCAGCCAATGCTGATGGCGCGACCATGATTGCAGTGGGTTACGATCACAATTTGTCGAAGAATACCAAAGTTTATGTTGCCTATGCTGCTACCAAGAACGACCAAGGCACTGCACTTGACTCCGCAGGTATCCCTAAAGCGGGTGGAACATATACCGCCGCTGGCGGTGGGCATGACAACAATCCTAATAATGTGATTCCAGGGCAAGCTACGGCCACGCCCAATAAAGGCAGCGATCCAAAATCACTGTCTTTGGGCTTGGTATTCAGCTTCTAAGTATTTGTTGTAAAAGGCAGTGAGTTGACGGGGCCAAGTGCCCCGTCAGTTTGTAACAATGGTAGAAGTATTTTTGAAGATTCACAACCGCAAGAGGGGTTTCACAATGAAGAAGTCAACATTGGTAGTTGCAGTAGGCGCAGCAATGGCAATGGCAGGCGCAGCGCAGGCGGAAGTTGCCATTTCTGGCGAAGCCCATTTGTCCTTTGATCAGTTGAATAATGGAAAAGATTCTTGGCTTGCCCTGTCGAGCAACACCTCGACACTTGGCATCAAGTCGACCGAAGAAATCGAAGGCGGAATGAAAGCCATCGTGTTTTACGAGCAGACCGTGAAGGCCGATACCGGATCGCAACCTACGGTCTGGGACAAACAAAGCTACATCATGTTAAACGGTGGCTTTGGTGGCGTTACCTTGGGCCGTGTGGAATCCCCGGTGAAGAAGCTCAGCCGCAAAGTCGACTTTTTTGGAAATCAGGTGGGTGATAGCCGTAACTTGATCGGTGCGAAAAGTAAGGCTGACTTGCGTGCCTCTAACTCTCTTACCTATACCACCATGGACATGGGTGGATTCACCGCTGACGTGATGTACATCGCCGAAGACGGTAACAAGACCAAGACGGGCGGCTACCAATTGGCGGGTAACTACAATGCAGGTCCGATCTATGTCGGTCTCGGCTACCAGAGCCTGGACAAAGGTAATTCGGCATACGTGACTGTGCCCGGTACGATTCCAACCACGGCTGATACCGAAACGACATTACGTCTGGTCGGTAGCTACACCATGGGTGACATGAAGTTCGGCGGGTTGATCCAGAGTGGCAAAGCACTGGATGGTAAGACCTATATTAGCGGCACCAACAAGAATGATCGCACGGCATTTGGTCTGGGTGGTTCTTTCAAGATTGGCGCAGGGGTCGCCAAAGCCCAGGTTTACAAATTAGGTGAGACCAAGGCGAAGAAAGACGGCGCGATGGAAATCGCACTGGGCTATGACCACAATTTGTCGAAGAACACGATGGTCTATGTGGCTTATGCCATGACCAACAACGACGCGGGTGCTGATTTCAGCGCCTCGGGTGCGGGCCACGGTGATAGCTCTGGTGTTTCCGCAGCTGGAAAAGATCCGAAAGCTTTGTCTTTTGGTACGCGGGTAAAGTTCTAAGTTGTAAAAAAATCACATCTGTATGATTTGAGCGGGGCCTTCGGGCCCCGTTTTTTTTGTGCGCCCGGCAGGGCGCACTTACTTGGAGGTGGAAGTCCTCTACTCACCCGGCAAGGGGAAGAGTTAGCCGAACGGCAAGGGTGTCGTGGGTGACCGCGAATCTGAAGGAAGCTGAAGGCAAAGCGCTGGCCTGACG
>JANMQQ010000314.1:0-4046 GCA_031370545.1 Gammaproteobacteria bacterium | reverse complement strand
GTGCTGTCTTGCAGTTCGGCGCTGTCGGTGAGCTGGAACTGGCGCAGTATTTTCACGGTGTTGTCTTTTAATTTCGGCCGCACAAGTAGATCGAATTCTTCGATGCGTACCGCAGGCGCCATAAAGTTCAGGCTCTCGAATTTCCACCCCGCCGTACCCAATGCGTTAACCACATGGCTGTGCACGATGGTGCCTGCCGAATGGCCGATCAGATGCAATCGCATCGGATTTTTTTCTTTCCACTGCGGGCGCAACGTTTGATCAAACAAAATGCGCGCACCGCTATTTTTATTGCTGCTGATCGCTTCGGCGTTCTGTTTCATCTCGCCCCAGATTTTGGTTCCGATCGGCGCGAGCATGCGCTCAAGCCGTTGATCCCAGAATTTCTGCATCTGCTCCCACACCCCGCCGGTGGGGCTGACCAGATTGTGAAACAGATCGGAAAAGCCATTTTTCAAAGTCGACCACAGATCGGTCTCCCACATGAAAAAGATCGGGAAAATCTGCGCGTCGTACATCGCCGGAATCCAGCGCGCTGCGGTTTGCGCAGCAGCTTCTTCGCCGGTCAATCCACCGTGTGCATAGATCGCCACATCCATCGGCGCCGTGGCACTTAAGCCCCAACGTTCACGTGCAACCTGCATATGATTGTCGAGCAAGGCGGTGAGATCACTGCGCTGGGTGCGGAAATTGCCGCTTTGACTGAGCTCACCGTTGTTCTCCATGTCGACAATAAAGGGCGCGATTTCACGGTTACGCGACAACACATCAGCGGCCACCACCACCTTGCCCGCATGCAGACGCAGCGACGGCGCGGCGGCAATCTCGGCCACCTGATGCGTAACGACGCCCAGTTGCGCCACCCAGCAGTCCATCGCATGCGCAATCCAATCCGAATATGTCAAGACTGCGAACCCGCCGCCGCCCCAGCGCGTGGTCCAGGAATTCTGGATGATGAATCCTTCCGGGGTATAACCCACGATGACGAATGCGTGTCCGCCGATGGGAGTGGCGCCAGGTTGATAGGGAATCACCCAGTAATTGTCCTTGGGCAGCTTCACATTGACGCCGGTCATCCAACCGTCGTGGCAGACGGCGCTGGCGTATAAAATTCCGACGTCATTGAGCGCCACGTGCATGTCGGTCACGGAACGGACATCAACGCGATAGTAAGCACCCAAGGGGCGATGTGCTGCGTCTAGCCACCAATCTTTTTCCGGATCACTGACCGGTTTCGGCATGTCAAGACCCGTCCATAATTCGCTGCGACAGGCGCCATGTTTGTACCAGCCTTTCATGCCACCGCGCAGGCTTGAGCCCTCATCTTTGAGCGAGCCGGGAAATTCGTCGTAGCGTCGTGCCATCGAATACAACATGAAGGGCGACACGGGAACGCTGGCACTCGCGGCATTGCCACCTTTATCTTGTGCAAGCAGTAGAAAGCGCACGACGCTTGCCAGCGAGAATCCGGTGCACGCGTTGGTGGTGCCCTGGTCGAGCACTTCGAGCTGCGCACGCGGCAACATCATCGGCGCAGGTCGCCGCGCGAGCGATGGCTGGTACATGCGGTCACGTAAATCTATTTTGTCGGGCACCACACTGCGTTTGAAGTGGGCTTTGGCCGATGCGGCTTTGGTAGGGATCTTGGCCTTGGGCATAAGTTCTCCGTTGTTGGGTTAACCACGACACCGTGTAACGCGTTCGCGTTGCGTACGGTGACTGCCCGCAGCTTATTCATTTGGCCTAATGAAGTTTAAAGTCAAAATATGGCTCTATAATTGTTCGGACCCGCAAATCATCACATCAATAGCGTGCGCCATGCGCACGACGTTCGCACGTGGGACACGGTATCGTGCGCATGGCGCACGCTACGTACAACTCGATTTGTCCGCGTTAGTTTCGAACACTCACCGAGCATGCGCAAGATGACTGTGAATAAATCACAGGGAGCAGGTATTAGCTTCAATTGTGCAGCGTGACGCCGACGCCGAAATGAAATTGCGGCTCGACGTTAGTGGAACCTTTTGGCCACAGGTGGATTTGGTCAGTCGTCACTGCGGGGTACACGTACGTCGCGTCGATCTTGGCTTCCTTGGTGCCGGTCACGGTGCCAACCACGCTCAGCTCGCGGCCCGGCGCGTAGTCGATGGTTTCAAGGTAGCTGCCATGCTCGATGATGAAACGTCCCAACGGCTCACGATCCAGACGCGGGCGGGTGTTGTCATTCAACGGGTAGGCGAGTATTTCCAGCTGCGTACCCTGCTCGAGATTTTTGCTGTTGATGATCACACCGCCCCATAACACTTTGTTGCCGCGCACGCTGTCGAGTTTGGCAATCGCCTCATTCGGCCTGATCGTGGTGTTGACATTTTTTACGTCGAACGGCGGCGTGCTCGCACAAGCCACCAGCAGTGCACCCGCGACAATGATGAATAAAGGCAATATGCGCATGACGATAGCCCTCAGGGCCGACGTTATCAGTGTCGATGGCGATGCGGCCAATATGGATACGGATACCAGGGGTTGTACCAAAATGGATCGTAGTAGGTCGCGGGCGCCGCAGGAGCCAGTGGCTGCCATAGGTACGAAGCATCGACTTTTACCACCACATAGCGGTAATCAAACTCACCGATCTTGCGACTGACTTCGCCGTCCACGCTGCCCGTGATGGAAATGTCACGACCGCGCGTATAAATCACCGGATCGAGAAAGCCGGTTACTTTTGCAATGAAACGTCCACCGCTCTGATCAGATTCACGCGGGCGACTGTTGCTGTCCAACGGCCGCTCTACAATTTCCAGCCAGGTTTCTTGAGCTTGGTTGTCGAGCTGCTCGATGCTGCCGCCCCAGCGTACTTTGCGCCCAACATAAGCGGCAGGGTTCGCGCTAACACTGGCAAGCGCCGGAACATCCAGCAGGGGATCGCGTAAAAACGGTGGCGCCTGCGTCGCACAACCGACCACTAGCACACTGGTCATGACTATTCCGGTAAGTGAAGTACGCATCGCGTGTCACGCCCTATTCAGCTAAGCAATTTTATACGCCCGTGCGGACCCACAAAATAGGATGCAGCCCAACCGATGATGCTCACAATGATTGAGGCGAACAATGCGGACCAAAAACCGGCGATATTAAAATCATCAAACATCCATGCAACCAGACCCAGCATGGCGGCGTTGATCACCAGCAAGAACAGACCGAGCGTGACAACGGTGACCGGGAATGTCAGCACGATCAGCAGCGGGCGGATTACCGCATTAACAATGCCCAGCAGAAAGGCGGCTCCCGCCAGCGTAGCAACACCCTGAACTTCAATACCCGGCACCACCTCTGAGGCGATCCACAGCCCGAGCATCACGGTTAACATACGAATAATAAAACCTGTCATTTAGCCATCCTGCCTGCAAATGTTGAGTTGCTTTACAGGCATTGTACTTTAAGGGCAGCCGCAGCACTGCGCTCAGACGCACTTACATTTGCGCTTGAGCCTCGAAGCAATTCTCAAGGCGGATGCCCCTTTGAGAAAAAAAGGGGCAGCTCGGTTCTAGGGAAACAAAGGTTGCGTCGCTTATGCCACCTTAACGGCACACGCCGCAGGCAGGATGATGCGTGATTCGAATCGCCGGTAGTCGGCGTCACGTGTTGACGTTTCGGTGAAACGGATTTCGACTTCTCCACCGATTTGCTCGACGAACTTCCGGATCGCGTCCATGCCTACACCACGACCGGAAATGTCGCTCACGTCGGCGGCAGTGGATAACCCAGACTGGAACACCAGATCGGCCAGCTCGCGGTCGCTGAGCTCCTCGTTGGCATACACGACTCCTTGTGCGGTGGCTTTGTCTTTGAGTTTGCGCAGCGCTAAACCGCGACCGTCATCCGCCAGCGTCAGCACTACTCGCCCGTCTTCTTCACTCACGTCCAATGTGATGGTGCCCTGCTCCAGCTTGCCTTGCGCAATACGCTCCGTTGCGGTTTCAATACCATGATCCATCGCGTTGCGAAAACTATGCGTAAAGACATTTTTCATGACCTGCGCAACTTCG
>JANMQQ010000087.1:0-11236 GCA_031370545.1 Gammaproteobacteria bacterium | reverse complement strand
ACTACTTCTGATTACCACCTTGGCGCTTGGCGCGGGTTCGTTTGCGGTGCACGCAGCGGAATTAAAAGTCGGCGTAGTCAATGCGCAAAAAGTTCTCGAACAGGCACCTCAGGCGGAAGCCGCGCGTAAACGGCTTGAGGCGGAATTTGCGCCGCGCGACAAATCCATGATTGACGTGCAGAAAGACGTGCGTAAAAACGAGGAAAAACTCGAGAAAGACGCCATGATCATGGGCGAAACCGAGAAACAAAAACTCGACCGCGAATTGACCTCGCAAAAACGCGAGCTGAAACGCAAACAAGAAGAATTTCGCGACGATCTCAACGCGCGCCGCAATGAAGAATTCGGCAAATTGCAAAAGCGCATTGCCGATGTGATCCTCGCCGCTGCCAAAGAAGGCGGCTACGATTTGGTACTGACCGACGGCGTGCTCTACGCCAGTGACAAGGTTGACATTACCGACATGGTATTGAAGCGCCTGGCGGCGATGGACAAGGAATCAGCGTCAAGTAAAGCCGGAAAAGGTGCGCCGAATTAAGTCCCGCTAACGCGCAAAAATAACTATCGCCACGATGATCACGCGGACCCTAGCCGAACTCGCTGCGCATGTGGGCGGGCAAGTGCAGGGCGATGGCGCGGTTGCAATCGCCGGCATTGGCACCTTGCAGTCGGCGCGCGCCGGGCAAATCAGTTTCCTCGCCAACTCCCGCTACCGAAAATTTTTGCACAGCACGCAAGCCTCGGCCGTCATCGTGGCTGAAGAGTACGCGGCGGACTGTCCCGGCAACGCATTAATCGTTGCCAAGCCCTATGTTGCCTATGCGCGGATTGCCAGCCTGTTTGTCGGTCGCTTGGTGTGCGAGAACGGCGTGCATGCTACGGCGGTGGTGAGTGCTGGTGCGCGTCTGGGCGCACGGGTCACGATTGGCCCCCACAGCGTAATCGGCGAAGGCGCGATCTTGGGCGACGACGTATGGATCGGCGCGGGCTGTGTGCTGGGTCGTAACGTGTCGATTGGAGCAGACAGTCGTCTGGAGGCTAATATCACGCTCTGGCACGGCACCCAGATAGGTCTGTGCGCGCTGATTCATCCGGGAGTGGTCATTGGTGCCGATGGCTTTGGTCTTGCCAACGACAATGGCGTGTGGATCAAGGTGCCGCAGCTGGGTAGTGTGCGCATCGGTGATGACGTTGAGATCGGTGCCAATACCACCATCGACTGCGGCGCACTGGAAGACACCGTTATTGAAGACGGCGTCAAGCTCGACAATTTAATCCAGATCGGCCACAACGTGCACATTGGCGCACACACCGCGATTGCTGCCTGCACGGCCATTGCAGGCAGCACCAAAATCGGCAAGTATTGCGGCATCGGTGGCGCGGTCGGCATCGTCGGTCATCTGGACATCGCGGACCATGTGCAAATCACCGGCATGTCCATGGTGACTCAGTCGATTGCGGAGGCGGGCGTGTATTCTTCCGGCACGCCGCTGGAACCGAACGCGCACTGGCATAAGAATTTCGCACGCTTCAAACAGCTGGACGACATGTGGCGGCGCATCAAACATCTGGAAGCACAACTCGAGCAGTTGCTAAATCTAAATAAAGGATGACGCCGTGGAAACAGTAATGGACATTCAGGCAATCCTTGAACACTTGCCGCATCGTTATCCGTTTTTGCTGATTGATCGCATTGTGCAGTGCGATCCCGGCAAGTCGCTCACCGCGATTAAAAACGTCACGATTAACGAGCCGCATTTTCAAGGTCATTTCCCGCAACTGCCGGTGATGCCGGGAGTGTTGATTCTCGAAGCGATGGCGCAAGCGACCGGTGTACTGGCCTTCAAGACGCGTAACGGTCGGCAAAATATTTACTATCTGGTCGGCATTGACTCGGCGCGTTTCAAGCGTCCCGTGGTGCCCGGTGATCAGTTGATTATTGAAGTTGAATTTAAGCAGGCGGTGCGCAACATCTGGAAAGTCGATGCGCGCGCCAAGGTCGACGGAAAAATTGTCGCGTCGGCTGAACTGATGTGTGCGGAAAAAGAATAATTAACCTAAAAACGGCAGTTGACCGCTGCAAGGCATAAGCAAGTGCATACAGGTCTTGATATTTTTGGCCCCTATATGCCTCACCCAGAAGGTGAGGCCCGCTACGACCTGCGCAGCACGCCCCGTTGTGCACATGGCTGCGTTGCAACTCGTCCTACCTCGCGCAAAACCAGCGCGATAGGAATCATCGGAATAGCGCGCTATTCCTCGCTCGTTGCGCCTTGCCCTGTGCCCAACGGGTCGCACTCCTCAGGCCGTTCAACCGCCGTTTCTAGGTTTAACAATGACCGGCTTGATTGATTCACGCGCAGTAATTCACCCCTCCGCCCGGCTCGCGCCCGATGTCAGCGTGGGTCCGTATTCGATTATCGGTGCAGATGTCGAGATCGGCGCCGGAACCTGGATCGGCCCGCACGTGGTCATCAACGGGCCGACGCGCATCGGTCGTGACAATAAAATTTTTCAGTTCGCATCGGTCGGTGAGGCGCCGCAAGACAAGAAATACGCAGGTGAACCCACCCGCCTGGAAATCGGTGACCGCAATGTCATCCGGGAATTTGTCACCATCAGCCGCGGTACGGTGCAGGACGTCGGCGTCACGCGCGTGGGCAACGACAACTGGATCATGGCCTACGTGCACATCGCGCACGACTGTCAGGTTGGTAATCACGTGATTTTTTCCAACAACGCGTCACTTGCGGGCCACGTGCATGTGCAAGACCACGCGAGCCTCGGCGGCTTTACCTTGGTGCATCAGTTCTGTCACATCGGCGCGCACTGTTTCACCGGCATGAACAGCGTCATTTCCATGGACGTGCCGCCGTACATGATGGTGTCGGGTCACATGGCCAAGCCGCGTGGACTCAATGTTGAAGGCTTAAAACGGCGCGGATTTTCAGCAGAGAAATTAACTGCACTGCGTCGTGCCTACAAAGTGATTTACCGCTCCAAGCTGACGCTCGCGCAGGCCATCAAGCAGCTCAAAACGATGGCAGGAGATACGCCTGAAATCGCGGTGATGGTGGAGTTTCTGGAAAATGCTACGCGCGGAATCGTGCGGTAGTGTAGGAGCGCCGAGTCCACGCGCAAATTACTCCCCTCCTCATTTTCGAGGCCGCTCTCGCGCATGGCGGTCGCCTTCGGGGCTCCCCTCCTTGAAAATAAGGAGGGGAGGGATGCTACGTAATCACGGTCGGTTTTTCCCGCCCGGTGAATTTGCGAATTTGTGCGATTTCTTCCGCGATGCGAATTAATTCGCCCAGCGCAATTTGCGCATCCTGATCCTGTCGCGCCACATCCGGTTCGAACGACTCGATGTACACGCGCAGCGTCGCGCCCGAGGTGCCGGTGCCTGACAAGCGTAGCACGATACGTGCGTCGTCATCCATGATGATGCGGATGCCTTGTTGTTGGGTGACGCTGTGATCGACCGGATCGGTGTAGCTGAAGTCGTCGGCGAATTTTACGCGGTAGCGGCCAAAGCTTTTTCCGGTAAGTGACGGCAGTTGATCACGCAGGCGCTGGACCAGTTGCTGCGCTGCATTGGCATCAACTTCTTCATAATCGTGGCGTGAATAATAATTGCGTCCGTATTTGCGCCAGTGTTCGCGCACGATGCTTTCCACCGACTGGCGGCGCACGGCGAGAATGTTCAGCCAGAACAATACGGCCCATAGACCGTCTTTTTCGCGTACGTGGTCGGAGCCGGTGCCGAAGCTTTCTTCGCCGCACAGCGTGACTTTTCCGGCGTCGAGTAAATTGCCGAAGTACTTCCAGCCGGTGGGCGTTTCAAAACAGTCAATACCCAGTTGCTCAGCGACGCGATCCGGCGCGCAACTGGTGGGCATGGAGCGCGCAATGCCGCGCAAGCCTTGTTTATAACCTGGCACCAGATGCGCGTTCGCAGCGAGGACGGCCAGGCTGTCGCTGGGGGTGACGAAGAAATGCCGACCGAGAATCATGTTGCGGTCGCCGTCGCCGTCCGATGCCGCGCCGAAGTCGGGTGCGCGTGCGCTATTCATGCGCTCCACCAGTTCATGCGCATACACCAGATTGGGATCGGGATGACCGCCGCCGAAATCTTCCAGCGGGGTGCCACGTATGACAGTTCCGTTGGCGGCTTCCAGACGGTGCTCGAGAATCTCGCGACCGTAGGGTCCGGTGATGGCGTGCATGCCGTCAAAACACATTTGAAATTTGCCGGACACAAACATCGCGCGGATGCGTTCAAAGTCGAACAGGTGTTCCATTAATTGCGCGTAGTCAGCCACCGGGTCAACGACCTCAACGACCATGGCTTCGAGCGTGCTGGTGCCGAGTGCATCCAAGTCAATATCTGGCCCCGTGGCGATACGATATTGGCTCAGCGTACGGCTGCGCTCGTAGATTGCATTGGTGATGACCTCCGCTGCCGGGCCACCATTGGTGCCGTTATATTTAATGCCGAAGTCGCCGTCGGCACCGCCCGGGTTATGGCTGGCGGATAACACGATGCCGCCGTACGCCTGATGTTTGCGAATCATGACCGAAGCAGCGGGTGTCGAGAATAATCCACCGCGACCGACCAACACGCGGGCCACACCGGCGGCCGCCGCCATTTTGAGGATGGTCTGAATCGCCGCGCGATTAAAATAGCGGCCATCGCCGCCGACCACCAGGGTTTTACCGGGCAGCTCGGGCAGCGTGTCGAACAACGACTGTACGAAATTTTCCAGATAGCGTGGCTGCGTAAATACCGAGGTTTTCTTGCGCAGGCCGGACGTGCCAGGCTTTTGATCTGCGAACGGAATGGTTGTGATGGTGGTCACGGTCATGGGGTAACTCTAGTCAATGGTGGTTGGGGGTGGTAGTCGTAAAATTTCCGCTTGAAGAATTCGACCTGTTTGCCGCTAAAGGAGAGCAATGAATTATTCCGGAAAATTTCCGCCGGTCATTTAGAAAATCATGCGCTGAAGGGGGCGTAGATCATGGCAGTAGAAAAGAAGCTAATCGACAAGGAAACTTTAAAAACCTTGGTGCCGTGTGACGCCCTGTCGGAAGAGAATCTTAATGTGCTGGCGGGCAAGAGTGTGATCGAAACTTTGCGCGTCGGCGATATTTTATTTAAGAAGGGACAAACCGACAAGAAGCGCTTCTATTTGTTATCCGGTGAATTGGTATTGGAAGCGCCCGGCCAAACGCCGAAACTTTTGCGCGTGGACGGCAAGGAGTTGCGTCATGCGATTGGTCACAACCAGCCCCGTCAGGCCACCGCCACAGTCAAGAGCGCCGCGCTGGTCGCCGTGGTGGACGAAGAGGCGCTGGGTACGATGTTGACTTGGGATCAGTCGACGGGATTTGTGGTCGACGAAGTGCAAAGCGGATCAGACGCGCAGGACGATGACTGGATGACGCGCATCCTGCAAACCAAAAGTTTTCATCGCGTGCCGCCGGCAAATATCCAGGCGATGTTCATGCGCCTGCAACCGGTCAGCGTGCAAGCGGGCGAGCCGGTGGTGAAGCAGGGCGACGCGGGCGACTATTACTACATCATCAGTCGCGGGCGCTGCAAAGTGACACGCAAGGTGCCGGAGACGGGTGTTGAAATCAAACTGACCGAGTTGCGCTCCGGCGACAGCTTCGGTGAGGAATCGCTGCTCGGTGATTCGGTACGTAATGCAACGGTGACGATGTTGACCGATGGCGCGTTGATGCGCTTGTCACGCGCGGACTTCGAAAAGCTGCTGAAAACACCGGTGCTCAAAACCGTGAATTTTAGTCAAGCTCAGGCGATGGTTAAAGACGGTGCGATGTGGCTCGACGTGCGTCTTGAGAGTGAGCATCAAAACGAATCCCTGCCCGGCAGCCTCAATCTGCCTCTCTATATATTGCGTTTGAAAATGGCGGCGCTCGATCCGACCAGGAAATATGTCATCTACTGCGACTCTGGTGCACGCAGTTCATCGGCGGCATTTTTGATGAGTGAGCGCGGCTACGATGTATTTTTGCTTGAGGGCGGTCTGACTGCCCGCAACGCGACCGCCTCGGCCGCGTAATCCTAAAATTTCGCTAGGTTCCCGCCTGCGTGTAACGTGCTTAAAAAACACGTGCTAACATGACGCCCGCTTTATCTCCGCGGCGCTCATCTCGACAGTTATGAACAGTGACTTTACTCAATTTGTTTTGGACCAATTGGCCGGGCTGGGCAGATTGCGCGCGCGTCGCATGTTTGGTGGGGTGGGTATTTATTGCGACGACGTATTTTTCGCCATCGTCTATCAGGACACGCTGTACTTCAAAGTAGACGATGCCACCCGTGCGGCATTCGTGCAGGCGGGCTGCGTCGCGTTCAAGCCGTCCGCACATCGAGCCATGACTTTACAATACTACGCGTTACCCGCCGATGTGCTCGAGAGCGCACCCAGTTTGCGTGATTGGGCGCGTGAAGCGTTGGCGGTGGCGCGCCGCGTTCCGCAAAAAAAGCCGCCGGTTCGTAACATTCGCCAATCGCACTGAAGCGCGATAAATGCTGAGGACAAAGGAGTTTTCATGCCGGTGATATTGCAAACCACGCTGTTGCTGATGTGCTCCAACGTGTTCATGACCTTCGCGTGGTACGCGCATTTAAAAAATCTAAGCGGACAGACCTGGTACATCGCTGCGCTGGCGAGTTGGGGTATCGCGCTGTTCGAATATTTATTACAAGTGCCTGCCAATCGCATCGGCTATACCGAAATGAATTTGTCGCAACTAAAAATCTTGCAAGAGGTCATAACGTTGTCGGTGTTCGTTCCGTTTGCGCTGCTGTATATGCATCAGCCGCTCAAACTGGACTATTTTTGGGCGGGTCTTTGCTTACTTGGTGCGGTGTATTTTATTTTTCGTGCCTGAGAATACTTGTCGCTGTTGTTGTCTTAAATCTTTCTGAATGTCGAGAATGCAGACTTTTGTCAATAATCAGCTGTTCGATATCGTTTTGTATCGTTTTGTGTTTTCCTACCGCGTCTTTGAAGGGACCGACATCAAGTGATGTAAGTGTAATCGCGTATTTGCGTTTGTGTTTCACCACTGCATAGTTTTAGAATCGCGTTCCCAGAATTTTTGCCAACAGAGGAAGTAGCATGCCCAGACCCCTACGTATCGAATATCCCGGCGCGTTTTATCATGTGTTCAGCATGGCCGCACGTCGTCGTCCGGTATTCAAGACTGAAGAACATCGCGATCTGTTTCTCGAAGTCGTGCAACAGACTGCGGAAACTTATGGCGTTGAGGTTCATGCCTATTGTGTAGTGCCGGATCAATACCATTTGTTGATTCGCACCCCGCGCGCCAACCTCAGCCGCACCATGCGCCAGCTCAATGGGGTGTTCACACAACGTTGCAATAAGCGTTTCGGCGGCAAGGGCCAGTTGTTCCGTGGCCGCTATAAAGCAGTATTGGTTGATGAAGCTGCGTTTTTGGGTGCGACCGCGCGCTACATCCACATGGTGCCGGTTGTCACCGAACAAGCCGCGCGTCCCGACCAATACCAATGGTCCAGCTGCCGTGCGCAAGTCGGTGGTATCAAGGCCCCGGCCTGGTTAAACACCAAAGTACTGGCAAAAGTGGACGGCGTTACCTATGCCAAGTTCCTTGCGCAGGGCGTTGATGAAGAGACTCTGCACTTCTACGCACGTAAACACATCGAAGCAGTGCGCGGTGATATCGCATTTCGCAAGGCGGCGAAAGCAAGTGTCAAAGCAGCACCTAAAAAGGGTGCCAAGCCAAACGGCAACGTGCCCGCGCTCCCTGAGATTTACAAGCAGGTTGCGGAAGCATTTAAAGTCAAGCCCGACCATTTGCAGCTCAGCTTCCGTGGTCGCAGCCAGGGTAACCTGCCGCGCCAAGTGGCTATGGCTTTGGCACGCAGCCCGGGTGGGTACAGCTTGCTCGCCATTGCGAAGTCGCTGAAAGTGGGGCACTACTCCAGCGTCTCAGTCGCAGCTGCACGCTTGAAAAAGAAGCTGGAAGGTGACGAGCCGCTGCAACGTAAAGTGGATCGTTTGAAGACGCAGTTGTTTAAAGTCTAGTCATAGCACTTGTTGTTCTGCGAAAAGGCGCGTTACCGAAAGGTAACGCGCCTTTTCCTTTAAGGACGGGAGTTGTGCGAAGGGGAGTGCGGGATGGCGAGCGGATAAAACGAAAATTAATTATTACTGATCAGCACATCTTTGGCGCGGTTGACCTGCGCGGCCTGTTCACTGGTGCCGCCGCGATCCGGGTGCATGATGCGCATCAGGCGCCGGTGAGCGTCTTTGATTTCCACAGGTCCCGCACCTCGACTCAAACCAAGAATGTTCAGGGCTTGCTCGCGGGTCATGTCAACGTGGCGAGCCGCTGCGTTGTTTTGCTCGCGGGATGATTTTGCCCTGCCCCGCACGGACGACGGCGGGACAGTGCGTGCGCGGCGGCGGTACAACGCGATTTGCTGTGCTAGGTAGCGCCAGGTGGCGGCGGGATCAAATTGACGCCACATGGCACGTAGTTTTGCGTAGATACGATCAATAAACGGCAGCACCACAGCAAGCAGTGCAAACGCCCAGTGCCAGGTGCCGAGAACTACCAGCGCCAACACCACGAGGGCGCCCGCGATCAGGATACTGCGGCGAAGAATGGCGTGGATTTTTTCTGCGGGCAGGCGTGCTAAAAACGCACCTTCGACAATCAGGAGCACGATGGATGCTGCAATGGTGAGTAATAAAAATGTGTTCACAGCTGATCTATGCTGAAGTTCTTGGTGGCTTAAGCCACACCGCATCGGGCAGCATGATTATCCAGCGCGCCCGACGAGCAAACAATAATTATTCTGTTAAGGCGTCTTTTTGATGGTGCTTAAGCCGAGCAGGCGGTAGACCGGACAGAAGCTCATAAAGCCGGTAGCAACCAGGATGAGTCCAAGCCATCCCCATGGAGTCTTTGGTCCGATGAAGACCAGGCTGATCAGAGCGAGTCCTGCAACGATGCGCACCACTTGGTCGACAGTGTTGACATTCTTAATCATGGCGATCTCCTCGAATTGACAATTCTTGCGCTACTCAGGTGGCGTGCAGTATGCCACTTCAGACTGTTAGTCGCCACGCGAAATCGCGGCGGGTAGTGCGCGTGCGCAGCGCTGTTCATAGGCGGTGCGCACGATGCGCACGTCGTCCAGAAAATGTGCTAATTCGCCCAACAGCAGTGCCTGTGGACCGTCAACCAAGGCGGCACCGGGTGCGGGGTGAAAGTCCACCAGCACCATATTTGCTCCGGCGATAACACCTTGGGCGGTGGCGTGAAATACATCCAGCAAACCATCGGGCGCAACGGCGCGCGTGCCGACGGAATGCGACGGGTCAATGCACACTGGCATGCGGGTGAGGCGCTTGACCACCGGCACGTGGCCGAAGTCGACCATGTTGCGATGCGGATCGCCGAAATGACTTTTCATTCCGCGCAGCCCGAACACGACTTTGCTGTTGCCTTCCGACGCCAGGTATTCCGCCGCGTTGAGCGACTCTTCCAGCGTGATGCCAAAGCCGCGTTTCAATAGCACCGGGTAGTCGCGTTGGCGACCGACGATTTTAAGCAGCTCGAAATTTTGCGTGTTGCGCGTGCCGATTTGTAGCATCACGCCGGTGGGGTTACCGCTGCGTTGCAATGCTTCGTGAATTTCATCCAGATGCGATTCGTGCGTGATTTCCATCGCAATCACTTTGATGCCGTATTTTCCAGCGAGCTCGAACACATAAGGCAGGCAATTTTTGCCATGGCCCTGAAATGCATACGGGCTGGTGCGCGGTTTGTATGCGCCCATGCGCGTGCATACCTGACCGTGATCGCGCAGCGCGCGCAACATGATCTCGACATGTTCGCGCGTGTCGATCGCGCACAAGCCCGCGAACACATGGAGCGTGTCTTGACCAAAACGCACGCCGTTGTAGTCGAATGCGGTTGGACGGTGATCATCTTTATGACGACCCAGAATGCGATATTCACGCGATACGCGCACCACCCGCTCAACGCCGGGCAGGGCGGCAATATTGTCAAGCGTCAACGCGGCGGTATCGCCGACCAGATACAGCTCGGTGAGGGTTTGTTGGATGCCGTGTTCTTCGTGCGTGCGTACCTGGATATTCGGCAACCCAGTGAGATGCGCAAACAGGCGCTGATAGGTCGCGCTGTTTTTGTCGATATTGGGCTCCAGGATAACGATCACGGTTCAACCTAGAAACGGCAGTTGAACGGCTTGCGGAGCGCGACACGTTGGGTGCAGGGCAAGGCGCAACGAGCGAGGAATAGCGAGCTATTCCGACGAGTTGCAACGCAGCCGTGCGCACAACGGGGCGTGCTCCGCAGGCCGTAGCGGGCCTCACCCACAGGGTGAAGCCTGTTGAAACCGTAAACCTCAACTGTCACATACACTTGCTTATGCCTTGCAGCGGTCAACTGCCGTTTCTAGGTTCAATCCCGGAAGCGACGTGACAGGTCTTGATAAGCGTCGATACGGCGGTCGCGCAGAAACGGCCAGATGCGGCGGACGGTTTCGCTGCGCGTTAAGTTGATTTCGCATGTCAACACCGTGGCGTTATCGTTGGTGGCCTGCGCAAGCATTTCACCTTGCGGGCCAGCAACAAAACTATTGCCCCAAAATTGAATGCCGCTGGTGTGGTTTGACGGATCGGTTTCCAGTCCGGTGCGGTTGCACACCAACACCGGTAATCCGTTGGCAATGGCGTGCGCGCGTTGAATGGTCGTCCACGCGTCGAGCTGGCGTGCTTGCTCGGTGCGCTCGTCGCGCGGATCCCAGCCGATGGCGGTCGGGTAGAGCAGCACGTCGGCACCGGCAAGCGCCATCAGGCGCGCGGCTTCCGGATACCACTGGTCCCAGCAGACCAACACACCCAGGCGCCCGACCGAGGTTGCGATGGGTGTGAAGCCCAGATCCCCGGGCGTGAAATAAAATTTCTCGTGGAAACCCGGATCGTCGGGGATGTGCATTTTGCGGTATTTGCCCGCGATAGTTCCGTCGCTTTCCAATACCACCGCCGTGTTGTGATACAGGCCGGCGGCACGGCGTTCAAACAATGAGGCCACAATGACAACACCCAGCTCTTTGGCGAGCGCACCCAAGGTATGGGTCGTGGGGCCAGGAATTGACTCGGCGCGATCAAAGTTCGCGGTGTCTTCG
>JANMQQ010000086.1:0-8828 GCA_031370545.1 Gammaproteobacteria bacterium | reverse complement strand
GGAAACTAAACACTCGCCCGCGCAAGTCACTCGGATTCAAGTGTCCCGCCGAGTTGTTCATACCTGACGCTTTCGACTTTAAGCAGCATCATGCTGCACTTTTTGCACTTGGGACTTGAAACCGCCGTTTGGTGGGGTGGTACTACCGATACCTACATAAATGTTTATACGGCGGCAAATGGCAGCGTTGCTCCGATTGCAAGCACGCAAAACAATGGACTGAATGAAAGTTCTCCACGTATCAACTATGTTGGCGATGTCGCATGGACCGACGGCGTTGGCCACTTATGGTTTAAAACTCCCACTGGGGCAGCATTCCAAGTAGGAACTTTGTCTGGGGCTGGATCTTGGAGTTTTGGCATCAATGACGACATCCTATATACGGGGTTGGATACCGTAAATGGTGATACCGATTTGTTCTTATATAAATTTGCGACCGGTCAAACTATAAACATCAGTGCGAGCGCCCCGTCTGGCGTTGAACTGTCGTGGTATCAGGATGGTGTTGGCGATATTGAGTTTACGTCGGGCTTTCCCGGTTCGGCTGCTGGGCAAACTCAAATTGGTGATTTCTACGTATACTCTGCAGACGGTACCGTCCAGCGATTGACCAATAACACGCAGGATGACGGAAATCTATATGCAGTTATGACGTACGATGGAAGCACAATTTGGTACCGGGCTTTTGATGGGGCGGATTACGAAGTTTTTTCCGCTACCCGGACGGTCTCCGCAGCTGTGACAGTAACGTTGAATGCAGATAGGTTAACCGTAGCCCAGGGTGGTTCTAGTACCCTGACTTGGTCTAGCGCCAATGCGACTTCGTGCACGGCAAGCGGGACCTGGAGTGGTGCAAAAGCCATTTCGGGTAGCATGATTGTGTACAATCCGACCACGAACGGGATCTACACCTATACTTTAACGTGTAGCGGAGTAAGTGGTAGTGGAAGCAAGAGCGTTGCAATTGCTGTTTCGGGCATAGACACCACGCCGCCTAGCGCGCCAGTCCTGACAGGGTCATATTCATCTGCATCCGGTATCGTTTCACTCAGCTATACTGCGTCGGTCGACGAAGCTACCGGAAGCGGATTCGGCCAATATTTGCTTGATCGCTGTTTTGGAACTGGTTGTGCGTGGGCTGGGATAGCATCTATGTCGGGCTTAGTTGTCTCTGATCCTCTAGGGACTGTCGGTCCTGCTTCTTATCGAGTACGGGGTTGTGATATTGCTGGAAATTGCGCAACTTCAAACGTTTTTAGTGTACCCGTAGCGACTGTAACAATTAGCGGTAACCCAACGAGTGTTGCTTCAGGTGGGTCAAGCACCTTGACTTGGTCGAGCATTAATTCTGCTTCCTGTACAGCGTCGGGTGCCTGGTCAGGTACGAAAGCGGTTTCGGGCTCGCAAGTCATAAGTGCTATCACAGCCACGAGCACTTACACACTGACGTGTTCAGGTCCGAGTAGTCTCAGTGCTAGTGGAAGCGTGACCGTTACTGTTGGGGCGCTACCATTACCAACCGTAACGCTCGGTGCGAGTCCGACGAGTATTGTATATTCAGGCCCCACTACGCTCACCTGGACGAGCACTAACGCTGCGACATGCGCAGCGAGTGGCGCGAATCCGTTAAATCAGTGGACTGGTGCGAAGTCGACCAATGGCAGCCTAGTATTGAGCAGCGTCACTGCAACTGGCACCTACACATTGACGTGTACAAATACGAGCGGGAGTGCAAGTGCAAGCACGACGGTTACTGTTGCGCCAGCGCCAACCATAACGTCCTTCACGGCGAATCCGACGAGCGTTGCCTCTGGTGGTTCCACCACTGTGACATGGTCTAGCGCTAATACAACGGCGTGCTATGCAAGCGGAGCATGGAGCGGTGCGAAAGCGCTCTCTGGCTCGGAGACTTTGACGAACCGTACAGCTACCGGCACTTACACGCTGAGCTGTGACAACAACTACATTGGTACTCCGAATGTGAGTGTGGTCGTTTCTGTTACCGCAGGAACGGCACCGACCTTAACATTCAGCGCTAGCCCGACCACCGTCGCTGCAGGGACGGCATCTTACCTAACGTGGAGTACGACCAACGCGACGGCCTGTACTGCATCGGGTGGATGGTCGGGCGCGACTGCGACAAGCTACACCAACTGGGCAGTGTACCCAGCGGTAACCACGAGCTACACGCTGACTTGTACAGGTGCCGGTGGCTCTATAGCGAAGACGGTAACGGTGATGGAATCGGGTAATACTGGCCTGCGAGATCCCGGATCTAACTTAGCAGTCACGAGCTTGGCGGGCGATAACAACGGGTTCCAGACCAACCCGGCGTATGCCTGGCAAGCTGATGGCTTTTTTGCGGTAGACTCGTCCAGCGGCACGGACACCAGTGTCGATTGTTTGGCAACCACCAAAGACAAACACATCATGTATAACTACGGATTTGTTATCCCAAGTGGTGCAACCATTAAAGGAATTGAGGTGGTTTTGAAAGCTAAGGTGGACAGCACCTCCGGTACGCCAAAAATGTGTGTGCAGTTGTCTTCGGACGGAGGTGTTACGTGGTCTACGGCGGCCCAGACTAAGACTACCGCCGCACTGACCACAACCAATACCAGCTATACCTTGGGCGGTGCCACGGATACATGGGGCCGCACGTGGACTGCTACCAACCTAGCGAATGCGAATTTCCGCATGCGCATAATCAATATCGCGAGCAGCACTTCACGTACCTTTTCACTCGATTGGCCGGGAGTGCGGGTTCATTATTAATCGTTCCTAAGTAACGAAGATCGCCACGCTTTAACGCGTGGCGATTTCTCTGGCCAGACTATTTTTGTAGTGGCACGTGTAGAATCAAGCGCAATTTTTTCCGTAAAAATTGGCGTTAACTAGTTTTTTAAGCAATGTGTTTAACTCGGGCGCGACGAAAGATGCGCCCATTTTTTTGCCTTCGAGAATAGATTTTTGAAAAAAGATATTCGCGCGGCCCTGCTTTTCGTATAACTGCGCGCAAGCTTTACGGCTTCCAGCATGTGGTCAAGCTAATCAAGCTGGCGCAGTGGGGGTTTGCTGCTCATACCAGTACGGCCTCTTGCAGCACCTGCGCACGAAACTTCACAGGCAGATCACCCGGTGTACGAACGTCGACCGAAACGCCTAAGGATTCCTCTAATTCAATTTGAATCGCGCCGATATCAAGTAGCGTTGCGCCAGGCAGCGGATCCACGAGCAAGTCGAGGTCGCTACCTTCAGTGTCATCGCCATGTAAAACAGAGCCAAATACACGTACGTTTTGCGCACGATGTTGTGCCACGATGCGACGGATAAGTTCGCGGTGCGACTGAAATGCTACTGACGGTTTCATTCGAATAACTCTACGCGGATTTTGGCTATTGTGCCGCATCCGTAGGCGTGTCGTCTCGCCCGTTGGAATCAACGAGGAGTTACGGCTTCGTCTTTCGCGCAGCGAAAACCCACGTCGTTGTACACGGCCTTGGGCGAGAAGTTGTAACGGTACGCGCTGCGGAAATAATGCGGAATCACATAGTGGCCGACACCGCCCCAACTTCCGCCGCGTGCGACTTTGGTTTGCTGGCCGTAGCGAGGGCTTTTGTAATCAGCGCCGGGATACGCGTCGAACCAATCATCCACCCACTCCAAAACATTGCCCGCCATGTCGTAGGCGCCGTAGGGCGAGCGGCCTTGCGGCAACGAGCCGACCGGCAGTACTTGGGTCTCGCGACCACCGGAGTTGACATTTTCTGCGTGCCACTCGTTGCCCCACGGAAACTCATTGCCGTTGGGGCCGCGTGCAGCTTTTTCCCACTCGGCTTCGGTGGGTAATCGCTTGCCCACCGCTTGGCAGTAGTCGGCAGCGTCGTACCAGCTCACATTGCGTACCGGGTGTTCGTTGACGCGGAGTTGCAGGGGGTCGAGCAGTTTTGCCAAGTCGTTGCGGTGCACGCGCTCGGTGCCCATCAGGTAGGCTTTATAGTTGCCGTTGTTGACTTCAAACTGGTCGATGTAAAACGTTTTCAGATTAATCTTGCGCTGCGGATGTTCCGGCAGGAACCACGGCTCATTAAACCCGAACTCTTCCGATTTTCCGGTAGTGTCGATATCGTCCGAGCCCATGATGAAATCACCGGCTGGGACCAGGACCATATCGGTCGGTGCTCCAGCCTGCGCAGCAGGTGCCGCTGGTTGTTTTTTTTCAGCGCAGGCAGAAACTGTGAACAGTGTGAGCACGACCACCAACAGCGTCAGCACGCGGCGATTCATTTTTGCAACGATCAGCATTGAACTATTTCGCATCCTTTGCACAGCGGAATCCAAAGCTGTTGTTCTTGGTCAGCGGGTGAAAGAAGCTGCGATTGTATACGGGCGCGGATATGCCGCATTGATAAAACGAGCAATCCCACCACGAGCCGCCTTTCAGAACTTTGTAGCTGCCATTGTAATTTTCCGACGGGCGTTTGTTGCCGGGATAAGCTTCGTAACTCGACGCGGTCCACTCCCACACATTGCCCGACAGGTCGTACACGCCAAACGGGCTTTTGCCGCCTTCAAATGCCCCCACCGGAGTGGTGTCGCCTATCAAATTCAAATTGGCCCAACGCACCGGTGAGTTGACGCGCTCGATGGAAAATTCCTCACCCCATGGAAAGGTGCGGGTGTCGGTGCCACGTGCAGACTTTTCCCATTCTTTATCCGAGGGCAAGCGCTTGCCAGCCCACGCGCAATAGCTCGTGGCGTCATCCCACGACACATACACCACCGGGTGATCGGACTTGCCTTCGGGAACCTGGCCATTAATGAAATGCTCCGGCACCGGGCGATGTGTTTCATCAGCAAACCTTTTGTATTGCAGGTTGGTGACTTCAAATTTGTCGATATAAAATGCGGGCAGTTTAAGTTTGTGCTGCGGCCCCTCATCCGGCAAACGATTGTCAGTGCCGCGTATGAATACTCCGGCAGGAATCAAAATCATTGCATTGGGCGCATCGCCAAGGCGCGACGGAGCGTAGTACATCGGAAAGCTCATCCCCGGGCCTTGGCCGCTGGCGTGTTGCGTGGGCGCGTTGCCCGGCATTTCAGGTTCTTTGGCGAGCGTGGCAAGCTTGCCCTTGTACCAGCCCTTGGGATGACATTCGATACAGCTTTCTTTAACGATTTTTTTAAATGCGGGATCGTCTGAATCTTTGTGACACTCAAAACACTTGCGCGATTTCGCATGATGCGAATCCACCACCGCCTTGCCGGTGTTGGTGGGCGCAGATCCCCCATCTGTTGCTGCCAACGCAGAAAGCCACGTGAACATCATTGCCGCAACAAGAACGCCGCCTTGCGGAACAAGACGCCGTTTCAGGTTTTGATATTTACGGGTGACCACACCAGCCATGGCGACAACAACTCACGCAACGAATCGGGATTCCAGAGGCGGCTCACTTTAGTCGGACGCACGTCGCAGTGTCAACGCGGGTACCGAGCACTTGGTGCATACTATGCGGGAATTTCTGTAGATTCTGATCACTGGTCCAACCTCCCGTTTTGATGGCTGACGCGCGCGCATGAAGTGGTTTCGGTTACTCGCCTCGTTAAAACTCACCTTGGTCGGCATGATCCTGCTGGTGATCGGTGCGTCGTTCAGCTACGACAATCGTCTGGACGTGACGATGTGGGTGTTGGTGGTACCGCTTGCCGTGCTGGCATTGAATCTCACCGCCGCCATTTTCACCAATGCGCGTATCAACCGGCAGCCGGGCTTGCTGATGTTTCACATCGGCTTGCTGAGCATTATCGTGCTGGTCGCGATTGGGCGCTTATCGTTTATCGACGCACATCTGGAAATCGCCGAAGGACAAGGCTTCACGCCCGACCTATTGCTGGAAACAAAACAAGGTCCGCTGCACGCCGGTCGTCTCGACAAAGTTCGATTTGTGCAAGGCAACTACACTGTCGACTACGCTGAAGGCATGCACCGCGGCCTGACGAATAGTCAAGTACTGATCCCCGACGAGCGCGGTCAATTCACCACCAAAATCATCGGCGATGATCGCGTGCTGGTGCTGGAGGGGTACCGTTTTTACACCACCTTCAACAAGGGGTTTAGCGTGGTGCTGACCTGGATGCCGGATCAAGGCATGCCGGTGACCGGACGCATCAATCTGCCGTCCTACCCGTTATATGACTACAAGCAAGACAATTCCTGGACTCCGCCAGGCGCGTCGCCGGTGAAGTTCTGGCTGCAAGTGAGCACCGGGATGCGCGAAGACGCCGCGTGGGTGCTGGATGCACGAAACTCGCGCGGTGTTTTGGTGGTCTCACACCAGGGCCAGCGTGTGGAATTGCAAGTGAGCGAAAGTACCCGTCTGGAGGGCGGACAATTACGTTACGATCACTTGAGCAGCTGGATGGGCTACAAGATGTATTACGATCCGACGCTGCGCTGGCTGTTTTTTGTAGCGATTTTTGCCGTTATTGGTATGGCTTGGCATTACTGGCAAGTGAAGGGCGCGAGGCTGTTCCCAGCCGAGGCGCAGCACTCGCCTTCAGTTGATAAAACGCAGGAGAAAATAGTTGAACGCTGAAGGCTTCGCTACCGAACTGCCCTGGATGTGGAGCGGCCTTGCCGCTTATGCGCTGGCGACCCTGGTCGCGATCAGCGGCGTGGTGGTACAAAATTCCGGCGCTGCGTCCACGCGCGGCGGGCGCTTCGAGCGGCTGGTGTTGACATTATTGATCGCCGGAGTCGCCCTGCTCGCGGCCGCCATCGCGCAACGCTGGGTGCGCATCGGCCACGGTCCGTGGATCAGTTTGTTCGAACTATTAATGAGCCAGTTGTGGAGCCTGGGTGTGATCTACGCGGTCGCTTACTGGCGCATGCCACGCTTCCGCGCCAGCGCCGTGGTGGTGCTGCCGGTGTTCTGGGTGCTGGGCAGCTGGTTGCTGACGCTCGAACCTAAAGCCAGCCATTTTCCGGCGACCTATTACAACGAGTGGAAGTGGGTGCATGTGTTCCTGGGCAAAGTGTATTTGGCGCTATTGCTGATCGGCGTGGGACTCGCAGGGGTGATGATTCTGCGCCGCTTTCCGCGTGCGCTGCGCTGGTTTCGCAGCATGCCCGCCGATGATGTGGTCGACCGCGTTGCGTGGCGTGTGATGATGCTCGCGCTGGTGTTCGACAGTCTGATGCTGATCGCGGGCGCGGTGTGGGCGCAAGATGCGTGGGGACGTTACTGGTCGTGGGATGCGTTGGAAACCTCTGCGTTCGTCACCTGGCTGGCCTTGGGTGTCGGTATCCACGTGCGCCTGACGTATCGCGTGCCGCCGTGGATCAGCGGCGCCATCATCATCGGCATTTTCGTACTTGCTTTCACCACTTATCTGGGCATGCCGTATGTTTCTCCGGCGGCCCACAAGGGCATGGTATGACGCACGCTGCACGCAACCCGCTGGAAAATGTCACGACCCTGTTATCACTGATTGCGATCTTGGTCTTGGGCGGCATGTTCATCACGCTGGCCCGCGATCTGGGACCGGTTACCCAGGCGTCGCGCGCGCCAGCGCCCGTCCCGGTGTTGCCCGACGACCCCAATGCCACCCACGAACTGAGTATTCGTTTTGATCAGGGCGTGGCGTTACTGCACGCCAAGCGTTACGAATATGCTGCTACCGCGTTCCAGCGCGTGATTGAGATTGCGCCACGCATGCCGGAAGCACATGTGAATCTCGGCTTCGCTTTTTTAGGCGTGCAACAGTACGAAGACGCAGGCAACGAATTCAATCTCGCAACGCAATTGCATCCTGAGCAGGCCAACGCGTATTGGGGTCTGGCCTTGGCCATGGAAGGCTTGAAGGACTACGAAGGCGCATTAGGTGCGATGCGTGCCTATATTCATTTGTCGAGAACGCCCAATGATCCCTATGTGCCCAAAGCGCGCGCGGCATTGTGGGAATGGGAAGAACAGTTGGGCCGCATCAAAGGCCCGAAACCCGAGCAGCTCATACCGCAGCCGTCGGCGCCAAACTCTGACGCTGCGAGCGCCGTTGAGCGACCCAAGAATTAACTTGTGAACCTCCGCGCACGCAGCGTGCTGCGCAGTATGTCGATGGCAGGGTTGCTCTGCCTGAGCGCTTGTGATGCCCCGCAGTCGTTGCAAACCCAACTCGTGGCCGGTGCCCGCTTCCCCGCGTTGCAACTGACCAACCTGAAAGGCGAGCCGGTGAGCACCGCGCAGTTCGCAGGCAAAGTGCTGGTGCTCAACGTCTGGGCAACGTGGTGCGCACCGTGCCGCCGGGAATTGCCGAGCTTGCAGCGTTTGTCGGAACAACTCGATCCGCAAAAATTCGTCGTGCTCGGCATGTCCGTCGATGCCGACGACCACGTGGTGCGCGAATTTCTGATCGAGCGCAAAGTCACCTTCACCAACTGGCAAGATGCTGACATGCGCGTGGCGCGCGACATGCTGGGTGTCCGCGCCTATCCGTCGACCTACCTGGTCGCCGCCGACGGAATCGTGCGCCGCATCGTGGGTGGCGCGCAGCCCTGGGATAACGCTGAATGGCAAACGTTGATCCGTAGCTTGACAGATTAATCCGGATCATCGCATACCGTATCGGGCACGATTCGGTCACAATGCATCACCCTAGAAACTGCAGTTTAAACTTGAGCTGCTAATCTAACTGTAGGTAGCACTTGGGTTTACGCCGTAATTTAGGTCAAGGGAGGACTCACCCTGTGGGTGAAGCGAAACGCAAGGCATTGGTGGGGTCACGACAGGTGATTACCCTCGATACATTCGGCGGTCGAATCCACGTGG
>JANMQQ010000082.1:0-2826 GCA_031370545.1 Gammaproteobacteria bacterium | reverse complement strand
GGTGTACCCAAAACGTGCCAGCGTTGCTTGTATCCAGGCGTACCCGGCGGCGGCGTTCTCGAAGCGAAACTCCACCGTTGCGGTGCCGGTGAGAAAGGCTTCGATCTGTTCAATCGTGTGCAGTGCAGTGTCATTCATGAGGGCGTTCATCCTCCCATCATGAACAACAGGACATCCTTCAGCCCAGGATCATCTCGTGTTGGAAACGCTGCCCCCGTTCAGGCTCATCTTGCGTTGGAAGACTCTACCGCTACCATCTCAGACCGAATTATCCTATGATGTGCGTCGCCCAAAAGGCCGTCAGGCTTTAGCGGCGCTTCGATTACGCACAGAACCGCCCAAGCTGCCAGTGTGAAAAATGCCTCACAGAATTGACAATTACTGAATTTTTGATCGCGCGATTGTCCTGGACAATACGCGCCATACCCTCACACAGCGCGAATAAGCAGCCACGTGAGAAGACATCGCCAGAAAATCCGCGCGTTCGCACTGGCACCAACCCGTTACTTCACGCAGGAGATTAATTTCATGAGCGAAACTAGCAAAAGAGAGCTTGTCGTTGCATTCGCCGCAATGGTGATGCTGATTCTGTTCTTTGGTAGCGGAACGCTGTAGTCGGACACACTTTGATTAATACAAGTCGTAGGGCAAAATGCCCTTGAGCTTTTCCTTACCCGCTTGCTACTTATTCGTTTAGTAGCGTGTCCGCAGCGCTGCTCCGCCCTCCTCCCTGGGCGGGAACACAGTCCAATTTGACGGACGTTTAGGGTCCCGGCTTTACCTCTTCGGCCGGGACCCGGTTTTTTTCACCCCGTAACCAGCGACTCACAACACCTTGCACTTGTGGCAAGCCGTCCCCGGTCTGCGCAGAAAATAATTGCGGCTCAGCCGACAGGTGCGCATCCAGCAACACTCCTCGCACAGCGCGCAAGGCAACTGCGGCGGCACCGCGAGTGAGCTTGTCACATTTACTAAGTAGCACGTGCACCGGTACCGAGACATGGCTGCACCATTCCAGCAACGTCCAGTCCAGCTCGGTGATACCGCGCCGCACATCGGCCACCAGAATCAGGCCACTCAATGACTCACGCTGTGCGATGTAGGTTTCAATTAATTTAGTCCAGCTCTCCCGGACCTCCAGCGGCGCCTTGGCAAAGCCGTAACCCGGTAAATCGACAATGCGTTGCAGCTCCGCTACCTCGAAAAAATTGATCTGCTGGGTGCGCCCCGGCAGTTTACTCACCCGAGCGAGTTTACCGTTGTGAGTGATTGCATTGATGGCACTTGACTTGCCCGAATTAGAGCGCCCGACAAACGCGACTTCGTGACCGAAGTCTGCGGGGGCTTGGTGTAGCTGCGCCGCCCCGGCAACGAAGCGCGCATTTTTTAGTGAATGCATCATATGAGTTTTTACCGCCAGCCAATCAGGAGCGTTGAATTAGTGGACGCCGAGATTCATCTAACTTTCTTTACAGCAACCCTACTCTCACGCTACAACCAATATCCTTTAACTTAAGATTATGGGGCGGAAATGAATAAAGAAGTGAAGGCTATTGTCGCAGCATTATTAACCGCGAACTTAGTAATGGCCACGACAGCGCAGGCTGCTGGCGACAAAGAGGCGGGCAAAGAGAAAGCGATTCCATGCCAAATCTGCCATGGCAAGGGTGGACGCAGCACCAACCCTTTGTATCCGGTACTCGCCGGTCAACACGCACAGTACATCATCAAACAGCTTAAGGCCTTCAAAGCAGGGACCCGCAAAGATCCGATCATGAACGGCATGGCGGAACCGCTGACCGACATTGATATGGAAGACTTGGCTGCGTTCTTCCAAAGCAACCGCAACCCGTAAACCCCGCACTTTTTATTTTCTTCCTGGCGCAAACATGTAGTGCGTAAACGTCGCCACATCGGAGCTGACTCTGCGCACTAAATGGTCCAGGCTGATAATGGCGTGCTCGAGAAAGTTAACCGCAATATAGGGGTGCTCGACACGCAGGCGGTTGTACATCACGCGAGTGAGTTTGAGCAGTTGCGTGTCGTCGCTGTTAGCGCGCAGTCGCACTGAGCGCGGATGACGATCAAAAAACGACATATTACCGATCAACTCACCTTCCTTCATACGACCGACTTCGGTTTCCTGTTCGCCTTCCTGGAACAGCAACACGGCTTCGCCTTTCATCGCAAAATATAGAGCGTCGCCCACCTGACCAATGTCCGCGATGATGTCGCCTTTATTGAACGTTACGACTTCCGTGTAATCGAGCAAGGTTTGAACCTCTTTGATGGTTAAAGACTCACAGAGGTATTGCTGATTTAAAAATTTGGCAAGATCAATTTGTTCCCGTGTCATGATTTTTATACTCGCGCAGAATGAAGGTCGACAACGTAGCATATCGGATCGTCACTATTGATCAAAGCACTGCGGCGGCGATTTACCTGACCGGCGCGTTAATTTGCGTTCATATTCTGTTTACGCTAGCGTGCGCAAAATTCGCAAGGAGAACCTAACCATGAATTCGTTTGCATCAATCGTCGTAGCAGCAGCATTCACTCTCGTCTCACCCACGCTGCTATTTGCCGAGGAATATACCGAAAATACGCACTACGAATTAGTCACCCCACCGCAGCCGACCAGCACCGGAAACAAGGTCGAAGTGGTCGAGTTGTTTTGGTACGGCTGCCCACATTGTTATCAATTTGAACCCTATGTGCAGAAGTGGTTGAAAACCAAACCGGCAAATGTCGAGTTCGTGCGCATGCCGGGAATTTTCCGTCCCGAGTGGGCCTTGTTTGGCCGGGCGTATTACACCGAAGAAGCGC
>JANMQQ010000073.1:0-6073 GCA_031370545.1 Gammaproteobacteria bacterium | reverse complement strand
GAGCCGCGCTACGAGGAATTGTTGAGTTTGATTCAGGCCGAGCTGCGGCGTAGTGGCTTCGAAGATTTATGTGCGGCCGGTGTGGTGCTCACCGGCGGCAGCGCAAAAATGGAAGGCGCAATCGAATTGGCAGAGGAGATTTTTCACATGCCGGTGCGCTTAGGCGTGCCCCAGCACGTGGCGGGTCTGGTGGATGTGGTGCGCAATCCCATCTATTCCACCGGCGTGGGTTTGTTGTTGTACGGATTGCGTCACGGGAACGAGCGGCGCGGCGATGTACGCCTTAACGCTGGTGCGCGCGGCATTTGGGAACGTATGAAAGGGTGGTTTCAGATTTGATTTCAGGAAGCGGTGGTACGGAGCTTTCCAAGGGTAAATTTTCTCATTCAACGCACTTAATTTAGGAGACACAACACATGTTCGAGCTGATGGATTCATTTACCCAAAACGCAGTAATCAAAGTGATCGGCGTCGGCGGCGGCGGCGGCAATGCCGTGCAACACATGGTGACGCAAAACATCGAAGGCGTGGATTTCATTGTCGCCAACACCGACGCGCAAGCCTTGAAAGCCTGCACTGCGCGCGTCACCTTGCAATTGGGCGGCAACATGACCAAAGGTCTTGGCGCAGGTGCCAATCCGGAAGTCGGTCGGCAGTCGGCGCTGGAAGATCGTGAGCGCATCATCGAGACCATTCAAGGTGCCGACATGTTGTTCATCACGGCGGGCATGGGCGGTGGCACCGGCACTGGCGCGGCGCCGGTGATTGCGCAGATCGCGAAGGAGATGGGCATTTTAACCGTGGCAGTCGTCACCAAGCCGTTTCCGTTCGAAGGCAAAAAGCGTTCGAGTGTGGCCGATGCGGGTATCCGTGAATTGACCGAATATGTCGACTCGTTGATCACGATTCCCAACGACAAGCTGCTGTCGGTGCTGGGCAAGAACATCACCCTGCTGGATGCCTTCCGTGCTGCGAACAACGTATTGCAGGGTGCGGTCCAAGGAATTGCCGAGTTGATTACGCGCCCGGGCTTGATCAATGTGGACTTCGCGGACGTGCGCACGGTGATGTCGGAAATGGGTATGGCGATGATGGGCACGGGTCGTGCGCGTGGTGCGGATCGTGCGCGCGCAGCGGCTGAAGCGGCTATCGGCAGTCCGTTGCTAGAAGATGTCAATCTCACCGGTGCGCGCGGAATTTTGGTGAATATTACCGCCGGTCTGGATTTGTCGATTGGTGAGTTTGAAGAAGTCGGTAACACCGTGAAGGCATTTGCTTCCGACAACGCGACAGTCGTGGTCGGCACCGTCATCGACCCGGAAATGACCGATGAGCTGCGCGTCACGGTGGTCGCCACCGGTCTGGAACGCGTCGGCGCAGCCGCTGCAAAAGTGCAGGAAAAACCCATGCGCTTGATCAAAAAGGCCAGCGGCGAAGTGGATTACGATCATCTTGACCGGCCGACCGTGATCCGCAAACAAGCCGTGGGTGAACGTTATGCGGCGCACAGCGAGTCGTCGTTGGATTATTTGGATATCCCGGCATTTTTGCGTCGCCAGGCCGACTAGGAGCATGACAATTTAACCTAGAAACGGCAGTTGAACGGCCTGAGCAGTGCGACACGTTGAGCACAGGGCAAGGCGCAACGAGCGAGGAATAGCGAGCTATTTCGATGAGTTGCAACGAAGCCATGCGCACAACGGGGCGTGCTGCTCAGGCCGTAGCGGGCGTCACCTTCCGGGTGAGGCATGTAGGAGTCGAAAATATCAATACCTGTATGTACTTGCTCGGGCCTTGCAGCGGTCAACTGCCATTTCTAGGTTTAATCGCTGGATGATGCGGTTAGCTTCAAGTCGCAAGCCGGTTGCTCCCGGCCTGGGGGATTTGCGCCAAAGTTACAGTTACTTGCCGCACCCGGCAATCTTGATTATTCTTGCTCGCGCCCAAATGCGATGTTTCATTGTTGTGATGGGGGATCGTCTAGCGGCAGGACTACGGACTCTGACTCCGTAAACCTAGGTTCGAATCCTAGTCCCCCAGCCAATTTTTGCCCCGGCTGCGTGCAGCGCCACGGATGTGAGTGATGAAAAGCGAACGTGTAAGCTTTCTTAATTCGCGGGGACAGCGCTTAGCGGCACGGATGGATCTTCCCTCCCGTCATACGCCCAAAGCCTTTGCGTTGTTCGCCCACTGCTTTACCTGCACCAAGGAATTTAAAGCCGCAGTCAATATCGGTAAAACTCTGGCACGTGCGGGATTCGGTGTGTTGCGTTTCGATTTCACGGGATTAGGCGAGAGCGAAGGAGAGTTTTCCGACACCAATCTCACCACGAACATCGACGACGTGATGTCGGCAGTACAGTTTTTGGAAACCGAGTATGCCGCGCCGCAGATTTTGATCGGCCATTCCTTCGGTGGCATCGCCATGATCAAGGCCGCGCGTTCAGTAAATTCGGCGGTGGCGGTGGTGACCATTGCAACTCCGTCAGATCCGAAACATGTCTTGACACATTTCGGCGATAGTCGCGCCAACATCGAGAGTGACGGTAGCGCCGAGGTGCAGGTGTTGGGGCACCGTGTCCAAATAAAGCGCCAGTTCATTACTGATGTCATGGCGGCGGATATGCAGGCCGATTTGCGCGATTTGGGCAAAGCCTTGCTCATCCTGCACGCGCCCGGCGATGACGTCATCAACATTGACCACGCAGCGCAGTTGTTTGCGCATGCACGCCATCCCAAGAGTTTCATCACATTGGATACTGCCGATCATTTGTTGTCAGACCGATCTGATGCGGCTTACGCGGGCGCGGCAATTGCGATCTGGGTAAGTCGTTACCTTGTGCCGATCAGTCAGGCTGGGGTAGCTTCAGCGCCGGACGACGCAGCAAAGCCTTTGGTGCATGCGGTCGAATCAACCACGCTATTTGCGCAATTCCTATAATGAGGGGGCAGGCATGAATACGACCACGACCGGTAGCACCGCGAGCGCAACCAATGATATCGAGCGCTTGAAAACAGTGCTCAATCACAATCCTGACGACATAGCGGCAGCAGTGAGCTTGGGAAACATTTATTACGATCAGGGCGAAGCAGCGCAGGCGATTATTTATTATTCATATGCATTGCGCATTGACGCGAATCAGCCGGAAGTTTGGACCGACATGGGGACCATGTACTGGCGCAACGGTGATGTCGGTTTCGCCGAACGCGCGTATCGCCAGGTACTTAAAACCCATGCGGGATTCGGTAACGCGTATATCAATCTCGGACTGTTGCTGCGTGACTCCAAGCGCAACCTTGGACAAGCCTGCGCGTTGTGGAAAGAATTGGTGGAGCGTTACCCAAACCATCCTTCGACTCAACGCGCGCGTGCTCTGCTTGCGGAAACCTTCCTTCAGCTTGGTTAAGCTTTAGTTCATTGTTTTCATCCGACCAGATAGAATCCACACTCCGCGCGCTGCGCAACTGAACCGAATCCCATCCTGATGCAACGTAAGAATAGTTTTAGTTATGAAGAGCTGCTGCAATGCGGCCGGGCAGAAATGTTTGGGCCGGGTAATGCGCAGTTGCCGTTGCCGCCGATGTTAATGTTCGATCGGATCGCAAAAATTTCCGAAGAAGGTGGCGCATACGGCAAGGGCCAGATCGTTGCCGAACTCGATATTCGTCCGGAGCTATGGTTTTTCGCCTGCCATTTTCAAGGTGATCCGGTGATGCCCGGCTGCCTGGGCCTGGATGCGATGTGGCAACTGGTCGGCTTCCACTTAGGCTGGTTAGGTGGTCTTGGACACGGTCGCGCGCTGGGCGCAGGCGACGTAAGATTCTTCGGGGAGGTCACGCCGACCAACCGGCTGGTGACTTACCGGATCGAAATTAAACGTGTAATAATGCGCCGACTTTGTATGGGCATCGCAGACGCTGCGATGCTGGTCGATGGAACCGAAATTTACAGCGCCAAGGATTTACGCGTGGGCTTGTTTACAACCGCTTTACAACAACAGACAACCTAAAAGGAAACGGTGCTTGAAACGCGTGGTAGTTACCGGTATCGGCATAGTGTCAAGTATTGGCGTAAATCAGCGCGAAGTGACTGATTCCTTGCGCACTGGTCGTTCCGGCATTGCGTTCAGCCAGGAATACGCCGACCTCGGTTTCCGCAGCCATGTATGCGGCCCGATTCGCCTGAATCCCGATGAACTGATTGACCGCAAAATACGCCGCTTCATGGGCGACGGCCCGGCGTATAACTACATCGCCATGCAAGAGGCGTTGGCTGACTCGGGGTTGGAAGAGAAAGATATTTCGCATCCACGTACCGGTTTAATTATGGGCTCGGGTGGGGCGTCCCACGCGAATGTAACGGAGGCGGTGGATGCGTTTCGCGCCAAGGGCGTGCGCCGGGTTGGGCCCTACATGGTTCCTCGGACCATGGCGAATACCAACTCCGCGTGTTTGGCCACGCCTTTCAAAATCAAAGGGGTGAGCTACTCCATCAGTTCCGCGTGCTCCACAAGTGCGCATTGCATAGGCAATGGTGCCGAGCTGATTCAGATGGGCAAGCAAGACATTGTGTTCGCAGGCGGCGGTGAAGAAGTGCACTGGGCGAATGCATTGATGTTCGATGCGATGGGTGCCTTGTCATCAAAGTATAACAGCGCGCCGCAAACCGCCTCGCGCGCTTACGACGCGCGCCGCGACGGTTTTGTTATTTCCGGCGGCGGCGGTGTATTGGTGCTTGAGGAATTGGAACACGCCAAGGCGCGTGGCGCCAAGATCATTGCCGAGTTGGTGGGCTATGGTGCGACGTCCGACGGTTTTGACATGGTGCAGCCCTCCGGTGAGGGCGCGATACGCTGCATGAAGCAAGCTTTGGAAAACGTGCGTGGTCCGGTGGATTACATCAACGCGCACGGCACCAGCACGCCAGTGGGTGACATCCGCGAGTTGGACGCAGTGCGGGAAGTTTTCGGTCCAGTAATCCCGCCGATCAGTTCCACCAAATCACTGTCGGGACATGGGCTGGGTGCAGCGGGTGTGCATGAAGTGATTTACTCACTGTTGATGATGCAAGGGGGCTTCATCGCAGCGTCCGCCAATATTGAGCAGCTCGATCCGGGCGCTGAAGGTATCCCCGTGGTACGCGAGTTGCGTACCGGCGTGCAACTGAACACCGTGCTCAGCAATAGTTTTGGTTTTGGGGGAACAAACGCCGCGCTGACCTTCCAGCGTTACTCGGCCTAAACTCAAAACGATGCGCTGATCTTAGTTTTAAACGACCCGTGCAAGCGGGTGATTTGAGTCTCAGCATCGGCACGTGAAATTGCCATCAGTTCGTCAAGCTCGGGAACGTTCAGCAGCGACTTTGGTTTTAAGCTGTTAATGTTCTTATTCACAAAAGCGTCCGGGTTCTTCCGGTACAGCGCCCACATCATTTGCGCAATGGTCACCCGCGCCGACGGCAACAACTGATCTGCCACATCCGCCAAGGTAACTCCGGGTTTCGTCGGGCCAAATGCGTATAGACGCGGTCGGTCGGGAATGGCACGTTGAGAAAGCGGTGCGGCATTCAATTGGTCCAGATCGACAACCGGTTGACGCGCCGCGCTTGAAGTACTGACCGATACGACATCTTCATTTGCGAAGCTGCGTGACGAATGATCAGAACCGACGATGGCAACCACATCACGGAGTTCAGCATCGTCATTGGTTGGCTTTGATGTTGTCGCCGAAGATGATCTCGTGGATTTGGAGGACAACGCAGGTTCAGGTTCCTTCGGTTCATTCTTGGTTTTGCTACTGGGTGCAGTGGCAATGACATTGGCCGGCGTACTGCTCGCATGCTTGGTGCTGCGTTGAGTTCGCAAGCCCGTGCTCGACGACACGCCATCAGTACGTTTTGGCAAGCTGAAGTCGGCGCAACCGGATAACAACATCACGGCGCCGGTAAGGTAAACGAGAGTTGATTTAAACATTGGACACCCCGCTGGTAGCACGGACTTGATGCCCTAAATGGTAGCAGAGGTGTCTTGGGAAGTGGAATCGGCGTCACACTTTTATGTCGGTTGCTCTTACA
>JANMQQ010000063.1:0-5851 GCA_031370545.1 Gammaproteobacteria bacterium | reverse complement strand
CATTACCGGGTGCGCTTCTTTGCGGCTTCGCCACAAACGCCGTTGCCGCGCACGGATTCTCTGGTCACGGTTTTTGCTGTGAAATATGCATCGACGCATTGCCTGGATTTGACACTGCCTCCACTGGTAAAAGATCGCGCGCGTTGGGTACACCCCACCGATTACAGCGCAACTCAGGAACTCGCTGATCTGGCACGCGCAGCAAAGGTGAACGTGTTGCGCTATGAATCCGCACGCGATGTTGCGGGTGGTTTCAACATCGCACTCTTAAGCCCCAAGGCATTTGCGGCTAAGGTGCCGACTGAACAGCAGGTATGGATTCTTTACTTCGCGCCGTCAGAAACCAACTGCACCCGCACCGGATTAATGGGCACCGAGGAACGTTGGACATTTACCCGCTGACGTCCGCTCATCTCTTTTGGGGTCAGGTTTCGGCATTTGAGCGGCTTACGAAAATTACCTCGCATACCTAAAAATATCTGGCATGGACACGAAGCAGAGAGTTCAGGTCCACAACGAACTCGCAGCATTAACTCGATCCCACAGCCACGAAAAAATTGGCGTCGACTACAATTAACTTTGGCGCGTCGCAGTCAGACTCGCGCGGGCGATGCTGCGTCAGAAAATTCCAGCCCGAGTTGCGCTGCGAAACTTAACTTGCTGAAAACGTAGCCGCAGTATCAATACCCAGTCATCATTGCCGATATAGTTGCATACCCTATGCGAACCAACGCCAAACAAAAACCCGCCAAGCGCGCTCCCTCGGTCCGGCCCGTCAAACGACCGGCTGCGCCGACGACTCCGCGCGTGCTCATCATTGATGATTCAAAACTCGCACGCGCGGCAATTCGCATGGTGCTGGAGGGCGAATTTGAAGTGGTTGAAGCGGAAGACGGCGAGCAAGGCTGGAAAGTTTTACGCGGCGATGACCGCATTCGCGTGGTCATTACCGACGCGAATATGCCGGTGCTCGACGGATATGGGCTGATCGAACGCATCCGCCAACAACCGGAGGAATGGTTGCGGCGCATTCCCATTGTGATGGTCACCAGCGCCGAAGAAAAAGCCGCGCGTGTACGTGCGCTTGAACTGGGCGTCACCGATTTTTTTAACAAGCCGGTGTACAAAACCGTGTTTCTTGACAAGGTACGCACCCACGTCCACCTGGGTCAGACCACACGCAAACTGATCGAGACCTCCAGCGCGTTAGCCGATGAAGGCGCGATTGATCCGGTGACGCACCTTAACAGTCAGCGTTATTTTCTGGAGCGCATCGGGCAAGACTTGGCGTATGCGAAACGTCACTCGCAAAATCTGTCTTCCATTTTTTTGGAGGTCGATCAATTTGACGAGCTCGTGCACCAGCGCGGTGATGACATCTCGGAGCATCTATTGTGCTGGGTCGCGGAGCAACTGAAGGAAACCGCGCGCACCGAAGATACCATTGCGCGGATGCAGGGCTCGCGCTTCGTCGTCACTATGGTCAACTCCGGGCGCCTTGAAGCTGCCGTGCTGGGTGATCGGCTGCGTAAGCTCATTACTTCGGCCGAGTTTATTCACCAAAACACCACGATTCCCATTACGGTGAGCCTGTGCCTGGTGTGCGTCGGACGCGACCCGATTGATACGGTCGATGATTTCATGGAATTCGCTGAGCGGCGCTTGATGCGCGCAAAAGCCGATGGCGGAAATCTGATGGTCTCGGGTGACACTCCTGAAACGCAGATGGATGATGCGATCAAGCACCTGATATTAAACATCGACGACGTGTTGCAAATTGCGCTGCTCGACGGCGAAAGCGGCAATCGCAATTTGTCTACCCTGGCAGAACGCGCCGTGATGATTCTGGAGCTTGCCGACAACAATCTGCATACCGACATGGCCGATGGCATACGCTATATCAAAGCCAAATTAGGCAAGGCGATCAAAGATAACGAAAGCGATTGATCGCAGATTATTCATTGTTCAATATCCTGGCACTTCCGAAATATCCCGCTTTAACCCGCATGACTCCTAGCCATCTACACCATTTGGTGGTGGATTTAAATTTCGCATGGGGCAAGTGCGAGTTTTAGATACTAAACTCTGCCCCATCTACATCGCAGCATGAGGAATGTCGAAATGAAAATATCCAACCTGTATATCATCAGCGGGCTCATCATCAGCGTGCTTAGCACGGTCTCTCAGGCTGCCCCGATATTGATGTCACCCGACTGGGCCAAGTCAGCATGCGACGCCTGGAATTCCGACGCGGTATTAACCGACAAGCTGGAAGAATGGATCAAGAATGACAAGGGACGCGGTTACAAAGTCATGCAAATCTATCGCAGCGACTGTGAAAACAGCGCGCGGGTCGAGATGCGTATCGAAAACAAAGCGGGCAAGGCGTGGTGTGCGTACGGCGGTCCACTTGAACACCATGAGCTGGACTCCGCCGCCGACTACCTGATGCACGCCGACACCAAACGTTGGCAGGAAATGGGGGCGGGCGAATACGGTCCCATGAAAGCCATGATGTTCAATCGCCTCAAATTTACCGGCCCCAAAATGGAAGCCATGGGCAACATGGGACCGTTTGCCAATTTCCTGATGCTGGCCGGAAAAGTGGATAGCGACACGAGCAACTGTCCTCCGTGATGTGCTGATGACAGGAACTGGCGCGCAGTGGTACGTCTACATTTTGCGTTGTGCGGACCGCAGTTTGTACACCGGGATCGCGACCGACGTTGATGCCCGAGTGGTGAAGCACAACACTGGCAAGGGCGCCAAATATACGCGTGGCCGGTTGCCGGTCACGCTGGTCTATCAGGAGTCCTCAGCCAGTCGGGGCGAGGCATTAAAGCGCGAATATGCTATTAAATCCTTGCCGTTGGCAGCAAAGCAGCGCTTGCTGGCCAGTTGTTGACATTTCAACTCAAATCCAGCGCGCGCGCCTTGAGGTCTTTCAACTCAACCGCTTCCAAAGCGCGCTCGTGAGTGGCGCGCAAGATCACGCGCGGCGCGGCACCGGCATCCAGCGCTTCTTGCCAACGTGGGGCGCACAGACACCAACGGTCGCCCGGACGTAATCCCGGAAATCCGTACTCAGGCAACGGCGTGCTCAAGTCATTACCGGCATTGCGGCTGAAGTCCAGAAACTCGCGCGTCACCTGCACACACACGGTGTGATTGCCGGCGTCCTCCGGTCCGGTTTCACAGGAACCATTGCGGGTGAATCCAGTCATTGGTTTGATGGAACAAAATTCCAGCGGTTCGCCGAGAACATTTTTCATAGAGGGTTCAGCCATGAGTGCGAGCATCCTACGTGAGATAAACTGAGGATACGGAATATACTCCGTGTCCCATCGCCAAAAAACAGCAAATCCGTGACCTCATTGTTCGCCGACACCTACGCAACTGCGCGCGCGGAATTTCTTGCCGCTGCCACGCGCATTTCAGCACGCCAAACCAGTCATATCATTTCGGCCACTGGACCACGCAATGAAGTGCTCGCGATTGATACCGCGCGCGTCGGCAGCGATTCCGCAAAAACGCTCGTGGTGCTGACCAGCGGCGTGCACGGAGTGGAAGGTTACGCGGGCAGTGCATTACAGCAATTGTGGCTTGCGGAATTTGCTAACAGCCTCGCTCCCGACGTGTGCATGTTGCTCGTCCATGCGGTGAATCCATACGGGTTTGCATACGACCGGCGCGTCAACGAAAACAATATTGATTTGAATCGCAATGCTCTGACGCAGTTCCCCGGCCCATCGAACGCGGGCTACCCAGGTCTCGACCACTGGCTAAATCCCACCACGCCGGTGCCAGTGCTTGATGATTTTCTGCCGCGCGGCCTGTGGTACCGGCTGCGTGACGGCAAAGCCGCTCTGCAACAAGCTGTGGCCGGTGGTCAATATGCTTTTCCAAACGGCTTGTTTTATGGCGGTGACCACGCCCAGGAGTCTCTACAGATCGTCTCTGGAATTCTTGCCGAACCTGCGCTGCATAATGCGAAAACCGTGTTGCATATTGACCTGCACACCGGGCTGGGCGCGCACGGCAGCTATGAAATGTTATTGGACTACGCGCCCCAATCCCCCGAGTTCGCGGCATTCGCGCGCTGGTTTGATCCCACATATGTGATCAGCGATCACGCCGATGGCGCCGCCAATTATGTTGCTCATGGCATGCTCACGCAGTTGATCGAACGCACCTTCGCAGCTGCGCGCACTTACACAACCGTGGTGGATTTCGGCACCACCACACCGACCTATATTCTGAAAGCATTGCGCGCCGAGAATCGCCTGTATCATCATGGTTGCCGCAACGCAAAACACGCAGCACATATTCGCTCCGCATTGCGCGAAGCTTTTTATCCATCGGATCCACGCTGGCGTGACAATATTCTCGCTCACGGCCGCGCGATTTTTACGCAGCTCTCGGGCGCGTTAGCGGGTGGGCTTACATAACCTGTTCTGAGATTTTATATGGCATCCAAACCCCATCACCCACGCAAGCCGCCCGGTGGAAAAGTCGATACTAAAAAGCTCGATGAGATTGTCGCGAAGGCGCACAAGGATGCGACCACGCGCATGAATGGCTATCGCGAGCAGTCGTTGCGTATGCATCCGCAAGTGTGTGCGCGCTGTAATCGCGATTTCACGCGCGCCAATTTGCATGAGCTGACAGTGCATCACAAAGATCATAACCACGACAATAACCCGGCCGATGGCAGCAACTGGGAAAATCTCTGTCTTTATTGTCATGATTGGGAACATCAGAAATATTCGCAGTTCGTCATGGGCGCGGGCGCGGACTTCGGTGTGACGACGCCAAAGTCGGTACCTAAAGCCGCGACCTTCAATCCGTTTGCCGGGTTGAAGGATGAGTTAGACAAAAAGTAACAACGCCGAGGGCTCAACATGGACTACCGCCGTCTGGGACAAAGTGACCTCAAGGTATCGGCCGTGTGTCTGGGCACGATGACGTTCGGTCAACAAAACACCGAAGTTGAAGCGCATGCGCAATTGGATTACGCATTTAGTCAGGGCGTGAACTTCATCGACACTGCCGAGTTGTATCCGGTGCCGACGCGCGCCGAGACTTACGGGCGCACAGAAGTGTTCGTCGGTAGCTGGCTGCGCAAACAGGCGTGTGATCAGGTGATTCTTGCAACGAAAATTGCCGGGCCTTCGCGCGGTTTGCCGTGGATTCGTGGCGGCGCCAAGGCGTTCGATAGCACGAACATCCGCGCGGCTATCGACGCATCGCTGCAACGCCTGGGCACCGACTACGTTGATCTGTATCCAACTGCACTGGCCGGAACGCAACACACCGATGTTCGGCGGTTATCTATTTGATCCGGCGCAAGAGCATGAGGTCACGCCAATCCGCGAGCAACTCGACGGCGTTGGCCGAACTGGTGCGCGAAGGTAAGGTGCGGTACGTCGGGCTGTCTAATGAGCATCCGTGGGGCGTGATGGAATTTCTGCGCCTGGCGAGTGAGCATGGCTTGCCGCGCGTGGTGTCGATACAAAATTCCTACAGCCTGCTTAATCGCGTGTTCGATTATGGCCTGGCGGAAATCGCCTACCGCGAACAGGTCGGGCTGCTGGCGTATTCGCCGCTCGCGTTCGGGCATTTGAGCGGCAAGTACCAGGCCGATCCTATAGCGCACGGACGGGTCAACCTCTTTCCCGAATTCGGTCTGCGTTATACCAAGCCCAATGTCGCGCAAGCCGTCGCCGCATATGTGCAGGTCGCTCTGAAGCACAACCTGACGCCAACGCAGCTTGCGCTGGCATTTATGTATCGCCGGGGATGTGTGGCCAGCACAATCATTGGCGCCACCACGCTCGAACAATTGCGCGAA
>JANMQQ010000055.1:0-4459 GCA_031370545.1 Gammaproteobacteria bacterium | reverse complement strand
CCCGACGCAGTAGTGTTCCCGCACACTCACGAGCAGGTGCTGCGCATCGTGCAACTGTGCAACCAGCAGCGTCTACCGATGGTGGCGCGCGGCCTGGGGAGCGGCACGGTGGGCGCCGCAGTGCCGCTGCACCGTGGCCTGGTGCTGGCCATGGAGCGCATGGCGAAAATTGTCAACATCGACCCGGCGAATCGCGCCTGCGTGGTGGAGCCGGGTGTCACCAATCAAAATGTACAAGATGCGCTCGCGCCGCACGGCTTCTTCTGGCCCCCCGATCCGACCAGCGCGGCCTATGCCACCATCGGCGGCAATCTTGCATTTAATTCGGCGGGCCCGCGCGCAATCAAATACGGAACGCCGCGTGAAAACACCTTGGGCCTGCGTGCTGTCACGGGCGACGGCAAAGAAATTCGCACCGGCGTGTACACCACGAAAGGAGTGGTAGGCTACGACCTCACGCGCCTGATCATCGGTTCCGAAGGCACGCTCGCCATCATCACCGAAGCCACCCTCAAGCTCACACCCCTGCCGCAAAGCAAGCGCACGTTTCAAGCCGCGTACAGCGACATGCGCAGCGCCGCTGCGGCGGTGTCGCGCTTGATGGCGCAGCCGGTCACGCCCTATGTGCTCGAGTTCATCGACGGCAACGCCATTGAAATGATTCGCAACTATTCCACCGCGTCGCTGCCGCAAGGTGCCGGAGCGATGCTTATTTTTGAAATCGACGGACTCGAAGACGGCATGCACGCGGCTATAAAATTGCTCAGCGCCGCCGCCAGCGGTCCCGGCCTCGTCGAACTAAAAGTGGCGCAGACGCAAGTTGAAATCGACGCACTGTGGGCTACGCGCAAAGCCTTGTCGCCCGCGCTGCGCACCATCGCGCCGAAAAAAATTAACGAAGATGTGGTGGTGCCGGTGGCACGCATGCCCGACCTGATTGACGGGCTCGATCAACTCGCCAGGCAATTTGAAATTAAAATTATCAACTTCGGGCACGCGGGCAACGGTAACATCCACGTCAACCTGCTGATCGACCCCGACGATCCCGGCCAGCTCAAACGTGCGGAACAATGTCTTGACAAGGTATTTTCATTGGTGCTTGAGTTGCACGGAACACTGTCGGGCGAACACGGCGTGGGCATCGAAAAACGCGAGTTCATCGGTCGTGAATTGGAGCCCACCACCCTGGCCCTGATGAAGCAAATCAAAAGCGTGTTTGACCCCTTGGGCTTGCTGAATCCCGACAAGATTTTTCCGCTGGGTCACGCTTAACCGGTGTTTCTGTAGGAGCGGCGCCCCCGTCGCGCTGGGGGCGCCGCTCCTACAAAAAACTACAGCCGCGCCAACATTTCAGTTTCGAAAGCAGGTGACGATATAAACGTTGCGAAGAATGGTTCGCGATTCACGCCCCTCTACCGACTGTGTGATCACCATGCCCGATCTGCTAGCGCTTTCTTCAGACGCCCTCACCGTCATCAATATCGCCACCATTGCGTCGGCCTTGGTGATCATGGTGGTGGTCGCGTTTTTTGCCATCACCACGGTGCGTTCGGTCAAGGCCGAGTTCAACAAAGTAAAAGAAGCGCTCAGCCAGGTCGCGGCGGGCACCTACAACGAAAAAATGCCGCACGCCAGTTTTAAAGAGAGCGCCGAAGTTTTGAGCTACATCGAACGGCTCGCGCACAATCTCCAACGCCAGCGCGAAGCGGTCGCCATCCTCGCGTTCTCCGACCACCTCACCAATCTCGCCAACCGCGTGCGCTTCGAAGACGAACTGACGCGCGGTTTCAACTTCGCCAAGCGCGGTTTATCGATCTGCGTGGTGATGATCAACATCACCGGCTTCAGCCAGATCAATGCACGCAGCGGACGCGCGCTGGGTGATCAACTGCTGCGGGTGATGGCCAATACGCTGCGCCAGAACATTCGCAAAACCGATCTCGCTGCGCGCTTCGACTCCGACGAATTCGGCCTGGTGCTGCCCAGCATGGAAACCAACAAAGTCGTCGACTGGCTGGTGCAACTCGAACAACATTTCGTCACCGCACAACGCGGCGATGAATTACTGAAAACTCTTGAACCCCGCAATCTGCGCTTCGGTTATTCATTCGTCAGCGAAATTGCCGACAAGGATGCACAGGAAGTATTCGAACGCGCCAACAAAGCCCTCGCGCAAGCCACGCCGGATATAAAGAGTCATATCATCGGCGTTTGATCTACCGCCGTTTCCACGTTAAAAAAGCACAAAATATCAAAAACAGAGTTCCATCCGGTTCTAATGTGAGCACATCACAACCAACCGGAGCATGTTATGCCATCGAATTTTCGAGATACTTGGGAAACCTATACGTCTGCGTGGAAAGCAGAGAACGCCTCTGATAAACGCGCGTTATTTAAAAATAGCCTGGATCCGTCCTGTCAGTACAATGACCCGCTGATCAAAACCAAAGGTTGGGATGAACTGGAATCTTACATGCTGGATTTTCACCGCCAGATTCCGGGTGGCCATTTTGTAACGACTTATTTTTTGGCGCATAGCAATAAAAGCATCGCACGCTGGGAAATGCGCAACGCAGAAAATGTCAAGCTTGGCGATGGAATTAGTTATGGTGAATACAATGCAAGCGGAAAGCTGGTATCAATGACCGGCTTTTTTGAAGCACCTCCGGGATAGGAAGCGCGAGTGAACTATCGTAAGCAAGTCCAGATTGGCATTGACTATATTGAAGCCAATCTGGACTCTGACATCGCAATTTCACAGGTTGCCGTCGCAGCGGGCATCAGCGAGTGGCACTTTCAACGCATATTCAAAGCGTTAACCAACGAAACATTAAAAACCTATATTCGTTCCAGACGGTTTGCGAATTCATTAGAGAAACTCCTCGCAACCAAAACCCGGATCATTGATATCGCGCTGTGCGCCGGATTTGAGTCACAAGAAAGTTTTACCCGGGCGTTTAAAAAAGCGTTCGGCATGACGCCCCATCAATATCGGAAACTCGGCTACAAAAACCTGTTCCTGAAAAAAGTGCAATTTAGTACCGAGTATTTACAACACATCAATCAGAACATTTCGCTCGAACCGGAAATTTATTCTCAAAAACGTATGCAGCTAGTCGGCCTGAAAACCCGCTTTTATAGCGTTGACTCAGATAAAAACAATATCGCCGAAAAATTACCACCCCTCTGGAAAGCGTTCTTGGAGCGTATGGCGGAAATAGAAAACGTTGTTTCCGGCGTTTGCTATGGAGTTGTTCGACAGACAAAAGAACAGACCGATCACCTGGAGTATTACGCTGCGGTCGAAGTGAGCAAGCTCGGTACGCTTCCGGAAAACATGACTCATGTCGAGATCCCCGCGTCGACCTATGCGAAATTCACGCATAAAGGGAAAGCAAAGAATATCGACAACACCGTTAACTACATATACGCAAGCTGGCTGCTTCAATCCGGCATGCGACATACTTACGACGCCGACCTGGAATTCTACGGTGCGGGCTACCATCCCGAATCCGACGAATCAATCATGCACTACGCGATACCGGTCAGGTGATTCGTAACCGGCGCGCTCAATTAATTGTCAAGCACTGCCCTGCGCACTGTCAGCTTCGAGTCACGCACGTTTCTTTTGTTCCCGCCGCGCTTGCTCCACCAACTCTGCGCTTCGGTTATTCATTCGTCCGCGAAATTGCCGACAAAGACGCGCAAGAAGTTTTTGAATATGCCAACAAAGCCCTCGCGCAAGCCACGCCTGATATCAAAGAACCACATCGTCGGGGTTTTAGCCGCACACCGCACTGCGTGTAAGCGCCTACTGTATCTGCAAAATTACAATCGAAAATCAACCATGATCGACACGGAGTGTTCGACTGCAGCATCGTCGACTTCAGTGCTTCGAAGGTCAATGGAGAGCTGCAATTCCGGCACAAGGTACCAACCCAGCGCCACGAATTGATAATGCGATGCATGAAACTCCACATCGTTGCTGGAGTCACGCCCTGACCCCAAGGCAAGCTTGATGGCCCGTGTGGGATACCACGCAATGGATCCATGACGCTCGCTCGACTCGTACTGATTAACCCCTTGGTCTTTCGAAAACTTGGACGTTCCCACATTCGCTACACCAAACATTCTGTCTCCCAGAGGGAACAAGGATCGAAAACCAAGTGCAGAACCGGCATAGTTCCACTACTGTCCGGTTAAATCGTGAATAGATTCAGTTGCATACAAGTGTCAGTCTCGCTGGAGTTGTAACTGTCGCCAGAAAGCGCTTGTGGTAAAGGCATTTTCTCGAAAACCAAGACCGATAGAATCTGTAGCAAAGTGTAGAGCGAGGCCTTGAGGTGAAGCTCCTTTTTGATGATGGCAATCAGCACGTAGGTGGACACGGCGCCCCAGATTTGCGTCTTCACTGCGTTCTGGCTCGTGCCCAAAAAGCGCTTGATGCGCAGATGTTGTT
>JANMQQ010000015.1:0-25660 GCA_031370545.1 Gammaproteobacteria bacterium | reverse complement strand
GCCTTGGGAGGTCCGCTGCGGCTCATCCTCACGGGTGGACAGGAGTCGGACATGGGCCAAGCGGCGAATTTGCTTGCGGGAATCCACGCCGGAGCGCTGTTGGCGGACAAAGCGTACGACGCCGACGCGTTGCTGGATATCCTGCGGGAAAACCAGATAGATGCGGTCATTCCGCCCAAGGCCAACCGCACCGTGCAGCGTCCCTACGATGAAGATTTGTACAAGGAGCGTCATTTGATCGAGTGCTTCTTTGGCAAGATGAAACACTACCGTAGAATTTTTTCGCGCTACGAGAAATTGGCGATGAATTACTTGAGCATGCTGTCTTTCGTCGGCACCCTCATTTGGCTGCGGTAAATGTCAACACAACCTAGTGCGTGTGTTCACCGCCGTCAATCTGTTACCCAGCATGCTACCCGATGGTGTTTTTGGCTGGTGCCGTTTACATAAGTCATTGTTTGAATGGTGCGCCCGGAGAGATTCGAACTCCCGACCAATCGGTTCGAAGCCGATTACTCTATCCAACTGAGCTACGGGCGCGTGGAAGGGAGGCATTATCGGTAAACTACTGCGCTCGGTCAAACTACTGCCTTATTGAATGGATCAAGCTCATGTGGAGTTTTCGCAATTGGCGCCGTGCGCGCGTGCTCAAGCGCAGCCAGCTTAGCGACGACGATTGGCAGCGCGCCTTGGTGCGTGTGCCAGTGACGCGTGGATTCAACGCTGATGAGTTGCGTCGTTTGCGTGAACTGGTGATTTTGTTTTTGCATGAGAAGTCGGTTGAGTCGGCGGGTGGGGTCAGCGTGGATGAGGCGATGCGCTTGGTCATCGCTATTCAGGCGTGCGTGCCGATTTTGAATCTGGGCTTGGATTGCTATGCCGGTTGGTATGCGGTGATTGTTTATCCGCAGCAGTTTCGCCCTCAACACGAATTCGTGGATGAGGCCGATGTGGTGCATGTCGACGACGAATTGAAAATGGGCGAGTCGTGGGAGCATGGGCCGGTGATTCTATCGTGGGAAGATGTGCAACACTCCGGCACCGGTGACGGATTTAATCTGGTCATTCATGAATTCGCACACAAGCTTGACATGCTGGATGGCACGGCCAACGGCGCGCCCACGCTGCACTCCAACATGAGCCTGGCGAAATGGTCACAAGTATTCACCGAGGCTTACGCCGATTTATGCGCACGTGTTGATCGCGCTGAAGATACCGAGCTTGACTCTTATGCAACGGAAAGTCCGGCCGAGTTTTTTGCAGTTTTGAGCGAGGCATTTTTTGAAATCCCACTTGCCGTGCAGCAGCGTTACCCGCAGGTGTATCAGCAACTGGCTTTGTATTACCGGCAAGATCCACTCACTCGGTTGCAATGAAAAGTTCCCTGCTCGTTGCGTCAAAATATCGGAATGTGAAAATCGCACATCCTATTCGGCGCAATATTGCTAAGTATGGAAGTGCCAAAGCTCATAGAGTCTGTTGCGGGGGGTGGCACTTAAAGCGCAGCAGCGGGGGCCGTGCTGCGCGCCCCCCTTTAGATATCCCAAAACTCCAGTGCTGAAGAAAGTCGGTGCGCTAAGTGCGCTACCGAACAGAGCAGTGTTGAATTCAACATCATCATCAGTCCGCTTTAGGTTCCTGCGGATCATTCAAGGTCGACGCATGTGATGACCCTGAGTTTTCTATTGATCGAGGTGTGGGTAAATTCGTCCGGTTATCCACGCTTTACCCGGCTTCTTCGTTGCTAATCATACATAACGAATAACAACTATCGTTTAGGAGTAGATGTGATGAAAACAGCAAAATATTTAGCGATCCTGCCGTTGGCAGTGATCGGAGCGCTTTACGGTGCGTCCCCGGCTTTGGCGATACCCTTTCTGGGTTCAGCGCAAAGTTTCGCGGTACTGGGTGCGTCGACGGTAACCAATACCGGCCCGACCACCATCAATGGCGATCTGGGTCTTTCGCCCGGCACGTCGATCACGGGCGGCCCGCCGCTGATTACCCTCACTGGCACGGTACACCAAACGGACGCAGTCGCCGCGCAGGCTCAGGTTGACGCACTCACTGCGTACAACACGCTGGCAGGTCAATCCGTCACCAGCAATTTGAGTGGTCAGGATCTGGGCGGACTCACGCTCACTCCCGGCGTCTATTTCTTTTCGTCGGCAGCGCAATTGACCGGCACACTCACGCTCGACGCGTTAAACAATCCCGATGCGCTGTTTGTGTTTCAGATCGGAAGTGCCCTGACGACTGCAAGCAACTCCGTGGTTAGTCTACTCAATGGTAGCGGAAATAACGGCGTGTACTGGCAAGTCGGCAGCTCCGCGACCCTGGGTACCAGCACCCTGTTCGCCGGAAATATTATCGCGGATCAAAGCATCACCATGAATAAGACTGCAAGTATTGAATGTGGCCGGGCCATCGCACTCAATGCGGCAGTGACCATGGATACCAACACCATCTCCAATAACTGTTTGGGTTCCACGGGCAGCAGCAGCGGCAACGACTATGGAAGCAAAGGCTTTAGCGGATTCGGCAAAAGCTTCGACAACGGCAGCGGCGGCGGTAGTCAAGCCGTCCCCGAACCAGGCACCCTGGCGCTGTTGGGACTCGGACTGGTGGGATTCGGACTGACTCGACGTCGGCAGGCACGGGACTCTGCGGTGACATCCCAGAACTAACCAAAGCGTTTAATCGACATACCCATGTCGATAGAAAAATCTAAACCCGGCCCCTAAAGCCGGGTTTATTTTTTGTATTTTTTAAATCTGAATCGCTCATGATTCAAAATTCACGACAAACCGCTATAGACCCGCAGCGCCACACAATTCTTGCTGTAGCCAACTATCATTCTTCTATGCGTTCAGGGGCCCTCGCGTTTTTAGCCGGAATTTTTGCGCTGCAACAGTTCGCGCAATTGCCGGATTGGGGTTGGTGCGCGTTGTTGTTGCCTTTGGGTTTGATCGCCTGGCAATGGCCGGTGGCGCGTTGGGCGTTGTGGCTGGCGTGTGGATTTTTCTGGGCGCTATTGCGTGCGCAGTTAATGCTGGCCAGCGGAGGTCTGGCGCCCGAGCATGAAGGCGTTGATCTGATCGCGGAAGGCAGCATCGCGAGTTTGCCGACGCCGACCGAACACGATGTGCGCTTCCTGTTTGATGTGCAATCTCTCCAACTCAGTGAGCAGGCTCTGCCGGTTCCGGGGCGTATGCGGTTATCGTGGCGCAATTCAAGTGCCGATGTTCGAGTTGGGGATCGCTGGCGGTTCACGGTGCGATTGAAACGTCCGAACGGGTACATGAATCCGGGCGGATTTGATTATGAAGGCTGGTTGTATCAGCAGGCAGTGCGGGCCACCGGTTATGTGCGGGTCGCACGCACCCCCGGCGATGCTGAGACCGGCGAGTCCGATGCGACGGCAGGTTATGCATTGCTTGAAACCGCTCCATTCGCCCGCCCGCTGGATCGTTGGCGCCAGGACTTGTCTGAAAAAATTTCGCAGGCACTGTACGACCGGCCGCATCAGGCGATAATCGCGGCGTTGGCCATTGGCGTAACCCGCGACTTCACCGAAGCGCAGTGGGACGTGCTGAATCGCACCGGCACTACCCACATGATTTCCATTTCCGGATTGCACATTGGCTTTATCGCCGGAGTGATGTTTTTTCTGACGCGCCGCCTGTGGGCATGGTCGAGCCGGGCAACGTTGTGGTGGCCGGCACCCAAGGCAGCGGCAGTTGCCGCATTGCTTGCGGCGACCGTGTATGCCGCGCTGGCGGGATTTTCGGTGCCGACGCAACGTTCGCTGGTCATGGTCGGGGTGGTGATGGCGGCGATCATCGCGCAGCGTCGAATTCCCGCCAGTCGCGTCCTGGCACTTTCATTGCTTGCAGTGTTGCTGTTAGACCCGCTCGCGGTATTGCAAGCCGGATTCTGGTTATCATTCGGTGCCGTCGCGATCATTTTGTTCGCGATGCACGCGCGCTGGGGCGAGCCGAATTGGTGGTGGAAGTGGGGACGTGTGCAGTGGGTGGTGGCGATTGGCATGTTGCCGCTGATGCTGGTGTTGTTTCAGCGCACCAGCATGGTTGCGCCCTTGACCAATCTCATCGCAGTGCCCTGGTTCAATATTGTGACCGTGCCGTTGACGCTGGCGGGCGCGCTTACCGTGTCGCTGTGGCAGTCGGTCGGTGAATTCTTTTTAGACTGGGCCGAGAGCTCAGTTGTGCCGGTGTGGTGGTTTCTCGAGCTCGCCGCGAATACGCCCTGGGCGCAGTGGACGCAGCACGTGCCGCTCACGTGGACCGTCATCGTCGGCAGCATCGGCACGTTGTGGCTGTTGCTGCCGCGCGGTGTTCCGGCGCGTTGGCTGGGCATAATCGCGTTAGCACCGATGCTTTTGGTGCCGCCACCCGCGCCGCTGCCGGGAGAATTCTGGTTCACGTTGCTTGATGTCGGGCAGGGACTGTCCGCCGTGGTGCGTACTGCAAATCATGTGTTGGTGTACGACACCGGTCCGAAATTTTCCGAGCACTTCAACACCGGCGAAGCCGTGGTGGTGCCGTACCTGCGTTTTCTGGGAGTGCGCGATGTTGACATGCTGATGTTGAGCCACAGCGACAGCGACCACATCGGTGGGGCGCGCTCGGTTTTGCGCCAGACCCATGTTGTAGAAGTCGCCAGCAGCGTTCCACTCGAACTTGCGCCGGATGCAACACCTTGCGCCACACCGCGTGCGTGGCAGTGGGATGGCGTCGACTTCACAGTGTTGTATCCGCCGCCGGTCGACTCCGGCCTGCGCCGCAAAAAAGACAACGACGTTTCCTGCGTGTTGCGCGTGAGTAGCGCGGGGGGCAGCGTCTTGTTGCCGGGTGATATCGAAATTCCATCCGAGAAATTTTTGCTCGCCAACGCGGCGGCGCAGTTACGTAGTGACGTTCTGGTGGTGCCGCATCACGGCAGCACCACCTCGTCGTCGCCGGAGTTTGTTAACACCGTTGCGCCGCGCTATGCATTATTTCCCGTAGGCTACCGCAACCGTTTTGGCTTCCCGAAGGCGAAGGTCGTACAGCGTTATCGCGACGTCAATGCGCGCTTGCTGGACAGCGCCCACAGTGGTGCAATCAGCTTTCGTATCGGCGCCGACGGGATTGAAACACCGGAGTTGTATCGCGAGATTGCACGACACTATTGGCACAGCAGTTCGGTGCCGTAATATTGTTCACTCAATTCGCACGTCGCGCCGCCGATATGAGTGAACGAATCGGTGTGCGAAAGCGGCTTTCCGCGCCCGGTCGAGTTTGTTACATTGTCGCAGTCTTGCGACTTAACAAAAGGGAATCACAGCGTGTTTGAAATCATCAGAGCGGGCGGTTGGCTCATGTTGCCAATCATCTTTTGTTCGATTGCTTCGGTGGCGATTATCGCCGAGCGTTTTTGGGCGCTGCAAACCAAGAAGATCATCCCCAAGCATTTGGTTGCGCAGATCTGGAACTGGCACAAAAAAAATGAGCTGACAGTCGACAGCCTGCGCGCACTGCGCGACGGCTCGCCGCTGGGTCGGGTGCTGGCTGCGGGTTTGGTGAACCGGCATAACAACCGTGCGGTCATGAAAGAGAGCATCGAAGATGCCGGGCGGCATGAAATCCATGACATGGAGCGCTTTCTGAATACACTGGGCACCATTGCGGCGATTGCGCCATTGCTGGGTTTGCTGGGTTCCGTGGTCGGCTTGATGGAAGTGTTCTCCACCATGACGTCACAGGGCGTTGGCAACCCGCAAGCGCTGGGTTCCGGTATTTCAAAAATCATGATCGCGACGGCGGCGGGCCTGGTCGTGGCGATTCCCGCGCTGATTTTTTATCGCTACTTTCAACGCCGCGTTGACGAACTGGCAATCTCGATGGAGCAGGAGGCGATCAAGCTGGTTGAGGTGATGATGGGCGAGCGTGACCAGCTGGAAGCGCGCGAAGCAAAAGAAGCAAAAGAAACGGTCAGCAAGGAGGCGAAGAAGTGAACCTGCGCCAACGCCGTCGTGAGGAACCGGAAATCATCCTGATTCCGCTGATCGACATTTTATTGATGCTGCTGATTTTTTTCATGCTGGCCACCACGTTTAAACATGCGGCGGAAATTTCCATTAACCTGCCCGAAGCGGCGCAGAAAAAATTGCCGGATCAGGAAGTCAAAACCATCGACGTGGCCATCGATGAGCGCGGACGCTTTTTTGTTGATCGGCAAGAGGTTGTCAACACCGAGCTTGGCACCGTCAAGCGCGCGATGGAAAAAGTCATCGCCGACCGTGATCGCAAGGAATTGGTCGTGGTCATCAGCGCCGACGGCAAAACACCTCACCAAGCAGTAGTTACCGTCATGGATGCCGCTCGCCAGCTCGGATTGCTGCGCATCAGCATTGCGGCGCAACAGCCTAAATCCTCACCGTAATGTCCTCAACGCAGGATCAATACAAAGCGACGGTGGTGTTCCGCCGCTTGCTGCGCTACATGCGTGTGTATTGGACGACGCTCACGTTTGCCGTGCTGGGCATGGTGGTGGCGGCGGCAGGCGACACGGCGTTTGTTCTGCTCGTCAGGCCGATGCTGGACGGCATCTTCGTTAATAAAGATCCCGACGCGATTCGCTATATTCCCTTTATATTGGTCGCCGTGTTTTTAGTGCGTGGCGTGGGTGGTTTCGTGGCCGACACCTACATAATGAAAGTCGGGCGCAACGTGATACGCGATGTGCGCAAACAAATGTTCGACAAGCTGCTGGTGTTGCCGACATCGTATTACGACAACACGCCCTCGAGCCAGTTGATCTCCAAACTGATTTACGACACCGAGCAAATCTACAGCGCGTCGTCCAAGGCGATTTTGATTTTGATACGCGACAATCTCACCATCGTCGGTTTGCTGGGCACAATGATTTACTACAACTGGCGCTTGTCGTTGCTCTTTTTGTTGGTCGGGCCGGTGATTGCGTGGCTGGTGGTGGGTATCGGCAAGCGCTTGCGCCGCATCGGGCGCCGCATGCAAACCTCGATGGGCGAGGTCACTCGCGTCGCACATGAAGTGATCGACGGCCAGCGCGTGATTAAAACTTACGGCACGCAAGACTACGAGCGCAGGCATTTCAGCACCGCTAATGAGATGGCTTGTCGCCAGCAAAAAAAAATGACCGTGACTGGCGCGCTGGCCGATCCGATCACAATGCTGATTGGCTCGCTGGCCTTTGCCGCCGTCTTGTACATCGCAACGCAACCGTCGATGCGTGACGAAATGACAGTGGGTACGTTTATGTCCTTCATATTGGCCTTGATGGCATTGTTCTCGCCGATGAAACGCCTGACACAAATCAACGCCACCACGCAAAGCGGCATCGCTGCGGCACAGAGTATTTTTGAATTTCTGGATGCCGCAGAAGAACGCGATGGCGGTACGCGCGCACTGGAGCGGGCGCGCGGCCAGGTCGAGTTCCGGGATGTTTCGTTTGCATATCAGGGCGGCACGGCGAGCGTGTTGGAGCATGTGTCGTTCACGGTTGAGCCCGGCCAAACCGTGGCGGTTGTCGGCAAATCCGGGAGTGGCAAGAGCACGCTGGTGAGTTTGCTGCCACGTTTTTATGACGTCGGTAGCGGTGCGATATTGCTGGAGGGAGTCGACATTCGCGAGCTGAAGCTCCTGCACTTGCGCCGTCAATTCGCCTACGTGAGCCAGGACATTACATTATTCAACGACACGATCGCGCAAAATATCGCGTACGGGCACCTGGCCGAATCCGGCATGGCTAGTGTAGCCGCTGCGGCAGACGCGGCGCACGCGACCGAGTTTATCCGGCGCTTGCCGCAGGGCTTTGACACCATGGTCGGTGAGAACGGCGTGTTATTGTCCGGCGGTCAGCGGCAACGCATCGCCATCGCGCGCGCCTTGCTGAAAAATGCGCCGATTTTGATTCTCGATGAGGCGACCTCAGCACTGGATTCGGAGGCCGAGCAGCACATCCAGGCCGCGCTGGATAACCTGACGTCCAACCGGACCACACTGGTGATCGCGCATCGCTTGTCCACCATCGAGAAAGCCGACCGGATCGTCGTGCTGGATAATGGTCGCCTGATTGAGCGCGGCACGCACAATGAATTGCTCGCGCGCAACGGCGTCTACGCGCAGTTGCATCAACGCCAGTTCAAGCCGCAACACGCAGAGAACGTGTGAGCCGTCTCGAATCTTATTGGGCAGAAAAAAATTTCGTAGCGGGTTTGTTGTTGCCGCTGGCATGGTTGTTTACCGCGTTAGCTTGGCTGCGCCGTGTTGCATATCGACTCGGTGTATTCAAGGCAACGCGTTTATCTGTGCCGGTTGTTGTCATTGGTAACATTACCGTCGGCGGCACTGGCAAAACGCCGTTGACGATGTGGTTGGTGGAGCGCCTGCGTGCGGCAGGCTTCACGCCGGGCGTGGTGAGTCGCGGCTACGGCGGACGTGCCACGACGTGGCCGCAATGGGTCACGGCCGATAGCGACCCAGGCCAAGTTGGCGATGAACCAGTATTGATCGCGCAGCATGTGGCTTGCCCAGTAGCGGTGGCACCGCGCCGCGTCGCGGCGGCGCATATGGTGTTGGAGCGCGCACCTTGTGACGTGCTGATTTGCGACGACGGCCTGCAACATTATGCATTGGCGCGCGATGTCGAAATTGCGGTTGTCGATGCTGTGCGCAGATATGGCAACAATTGGCGCCTACCTGCCGGACCGTTGCGCGAGTCGGTCGCACGTTTGCGCAGCGTGGATTTCGTGGTGATGCACGGCGCGACGAGTGCAACGGAATTGACCATGCAGTTGGAATTAGGACCTGCCTACAATTTGCGCGATAGGGGCAGTGCGCGTGAGGTCACCTCGTTTCGCGGCGAGGTCGTGCACGCCGTCGCGGGCATTGGTCATCCAGCGCGTTTTTTTCAGCAATTACGTGCGGCGGGTGTGGAGGTTATCGAGCATCCGTTTCCAGACCACCATGATTACTCGGCCACCGATCTGAATTTCGGCGACGATCAGCCCATACTGATGACCGAGAAAGACGCAGTAAAATGTCGTGCGTTTGCTGCCGCGCACTGTTGGGCGGTGACAGCGCAGGCGCGGGTTGATGAACGTTTGGCTACACTGGTGCTGGAAAAATTGAAAAAGGTGCGCGTGCATGGATAGAAAATTACTCGATATTTTAGTGTGCCCGTTGTGCAAAGGGCCGCTGGTCTATTTGAAAGACAAGCAGGAATTGGTTTGTAAAGGTGATCGCTTGGCCTACCCGATTCAAGACAACATTCCGGTGATGCTGGAACAAGAAGCGCGCACCCTGGCGGCGGAAGAAGAAGTGAAATGACCGTACCCTTCACCGTGTTGATCCCGGCACGTTACGCGGCGTCGCGCTTGCCCGGTAAACCGCTGCGCATGCTTGCAGGTAAGCCACTCGTGCAGCATGTGCATGAACGTGCATTGGAAAGTGGCGCGCGCCGCGTGGTGATCGCGACCGACGACGAGCGCATAAAAACCGCCTGTGAGAAGTTCGGTGCCGAGGTGTGCATGACCGCTGCGCAGCATCCGTCTGGCACGGATCGACTCGCGGACGCCGCGCGGCAACTACGGCTTGCCGACGACGAGATCGTAGTGAATTTGCAAGGCGATGAACCGTTGATGCCGCCCCGCTTGTTGACGCGCGTTGCGCAGAATTTGCACACGCATGCCGACGCACAGATGGCGACGTTGTGCGTGGCGATTAACGACGCAGCGGAATTATTTAATCCCAACGCCGTCAAAGTAGTGATGGATTCGGCGGGCTACGCGCTGTATTTCAGCCGCGCGCCGATCCCCTGGCAGCGCGATGCGTTTGCAGCCCAGCCCAAGCAGTTGCCGACCGATACAACGTATTATCGTCATCTGGGTTTGTATGCCTATCGCGCGGGTTTTCTTGCGCGCTTCGTTGCGTGGCCGCCTGCGCCGTTGGAGCGCGCGGAGTCGCTGGAACAATTGCGTGCGCTCTGGAATGGTCAACGCATCCACGTCGCCGTTGCGGAACAGGCGCCGCCGCCCGGCGTTGATACGCCGGAAGATCTGGAACTTACCGAACGTTTGCTTCGCAATGGGTTAATTTAAATTATGGCCAAGGTCAAAGTGTTGTTTGTGTGTATGGGAAATATTTGTCGTTCACCGACGGCGGAAGGGGTGTTCGTGCAGTTGATCGAGGAGCTGGGCTTGACAGAATACGTCCATGCCGATTCCGCAGGCACGCATGCCTATCACATTGGCAATCCACCGGACCCGCGTTCGCAACAAACCGCGCTGCGGCGCGGTATCGACATCAGCAATTTACGGGCGCGCCGTTTTTCGGAAGACGACTTTCGTGAATTTGACTACGTTCTGGCCATGGATTCGGAAAACTACAGCAATCTGAGCGATGCATGTCCGCCAGAGGCACGTTACAAATTAAAAATGTTTTTGGAGTTCGCGCCGCATATGAACGAGCTGGACGTGCCCGATCCGTACTACGGTGGTGAGCTGGGTTTCGAACGTGTACTGGACTTGGTTGAAGCCGCGTCGGAAGGGCTGGTCGAGCACATTCGCAAAACGCATCTGGAAGGCTAGCTGCTGAAGTTACGAAACAAAAAGGACGGCCTAGTCCGTCCTTTTTTATTTGCTGCGGGCTGCCAGCTATTAAATCATTCCTTGGGTGCTGAGTTCTCGCTAGGGCGTGATTCCGATACGCTGCTGATGGGGGCTGGTGCCGGCGTTGAGTGGAACTCGGGTGAATTTGACGTCGGCGCAGCGCTGCTCTCATGCGAAGACATCACAGGTGCCCCAGCTTGTCCGTTGATATCCGCTGGTCCTGCCGCCGTCGGTTGCCCACTGCGGGTGCGATCATCACCTGGTTCACGACCACGGCGACGTCCACCCCGACGACCACGGCGTGAGCCCTGCGGACGCTCGCCATCACGTCGTGGCGGACGCTGCATGGTATCGGTATCGGGTGTGGCAGCGCTGGGTGTTGATTCCATAACCGCTGCGATCGGCGCTGCGGTCATCTCCGGGTGGGACTCGACATTTTCGCTTCGGGGTTCCAGGCGCGGCGCGGCTATCGCTTCTGCTACCACGGTGGCGATGTTCGCCGGTACCGCGTTGGGATTCGGCGCACGTTCTGGACGACGTTCACCACCGCCCGGGCGACCTTGGCCCTGAGGACGTCCGCGCTGACCCTCCGGGCGACGTTCCTGCGGCCGACCACTGCGTCCGCCGCGCGGGTTGTTACGGTTGTGCTGGGGTCGAGATTCACGCGGCGCTGCAGGCGTGGTTGCAGCGCTACTCTCAGCGGGAGCTTCAGGTGCTTTGCTGGGCGCGCCGGTCAGGGTTGCCCACAAGCGCTTGATCAAGCCGCCAGATTCGGCTTTCGGTTCAGCGGTCTTGGCTGCCGGAGCGGGGGCCGGAGCAGGCATGTTTGGAACCACGGCTTTAACCGCAGGTTCTTCTCGTGCCAACTTGGGTTTGTCGACAATCTGCTGCAACGGTTCTTCAGTCTTGGTTGCGAGTCGGTAGCTCGAACTGGTGACGTTTTCAGTTTCGCTGGCACGCACGCGCTGGATGTCGTAATGCGGCGAGTTATACGACGCATTCGGAATCAGGATGATGCCTACTTTCTGGCGTTTCTCGATGGCATTGAGGATGGCACGTTTTTCGTTGAGCAGGAAGGTGGCCACGTCGACCGGCAACTGCGCGATGATTTTGCCGGTGCCGTCTTTCATGGTTTCTTCTTCGATGATGCGCAGAATCGACAACGCCATGGATTCCGCCGTACGTACCGTACCTTGACCTTTGCAGCGCGGACATACGATTTGGCTGGCTTCAGCAAGGCTAGGTCGCAAACGTTGGCGTGACAGCTCCAATAACCCAAAGCGCGAAATGCGCCCGATTTGTACCCGGGCTCGGTCCACCGCCAATGCATCACGGAAGCGGTTCTCGACTTCACGTTGATTGCGCGGCGAAGTCATGTCGATGAAATCCACCACCAGCAAACCGCCCAGGTCACGCAAGCGCAACTGACGCGCGATTTCATCGGCGGCTTCAAGGTTGGTGTTCAACGCAGTTTCTTCGATGTCGCCGCCGCGCGTCGCCTGCGCCGAATTCACGTCGACGCTGGTCAAGGCTTCGGTGCGGTCAATGACGATGGCGCCGCCGGAAGGCAGACGCACGTCGCGTCCGAAGGCGGATTCGATCTGGCTTTCGATCTGATAGCGCGAGAACAACGGCACCGTGTCTTGATATTGTTTCAGCTTGTGCAGATTTTGCGGCATGACCATGCGCATGAAGTCGGTGGCATGCTCGTAAACTTCCGGAGAGTCGATCAGGATTTCCGCGATGTCTTTGCGCAGATAATCGCGAATCGCGCGGATGATGATGTTGCTTTCCTGGTAGATCAGGCACGGCGCGACACGCTCTTTATTCGCAGTGTCGATGGCGGTCCACAGGTGCATCAGGTAGTCAAAATCCCATTGCAATTCCTCGGTGCCTTTGCCCATGCCCGCCGTGCGGATAATCACGCCCATGTCTTCCGGCAGGGTCAGGCCGCTCAGGGCTTCGCGAGCGTCGCTGCGTTCATCGCCGGAAATCTTGCGCGACACGCCGCCCGCACCCGGGTTATTCGGCATTAACACCAGATAGCGACCGGCGAGGCTGATAAATGTGGTCAGCGCCGCGCCCTTGTGGCCGCGTTCCTCTTTGTCGATTTGAACCAGCAGTTCCTGGCCTTCTTTCAGGACTTCGCGAATGTTGACGCGCCCGCTGCTGATGTCGACGTTGGGATTGAAGTAAGTCGGCGAGATTTCTTTTAGCGGCAGGAAGCCGTGGCGTTCGGCACCGTAGTCAACAAACGCAGCTTCAAGGCTGGGTTCAACACGGGTGATGCGGCTTTTATAGATATTGGATTTTTTCTGTTCGCGTCCGGCGGTTTCGATATCGAGATCGTACAGCTTCTGGCCATCCACCAGTGCAACACGCAACTCTTCCGGCTGAGTCGCGTTGATCAGCATTCTCTTCATTTTATGTTGTCTCTGTCAGCGTGCTCGACCGCGCGTCGTGTCGGGGAATGGGAATGTCATGCTGGGGAACCGAATCCGCACTGCGGCATTGGTTCGTAACCCGCCTTACACTCGACCGTTCACTGGCAGTTCGCGGGAGCACACGCTAATGTTCGTTAATGTTCGATGCTTACGAAAGGCTTTCGCATGCACCACGTCTGGTTGTCCGCGCCGGGTTGTCGCTTGAGCTGATCTGCGTCCTGAGCGCACATGCAATTTGCGCAACGTTCGCTTAAGATACTGGCTCGTTCACAATGACCCGCCGGACTGTTCTTGCCACGCTTATTTGAATGCTTCGCTGTAAATCCGGACTTTCCGACCCGCGATGATGCCGCGTTTTTGTTAAAAATTCCGATCCGGATTGAGGCTCATTAAAGCGTAGATTAAGAAACACCCCTGCAACAAAAGTAACCTACTGATTCTAACATGAAAGAACAAACTGGCAAGGAAGCGCGCGCTGATCAACATGACAACGCGCAAGCGAGTGACGTCGCCAAGTCGAGCGTGCAGATGCGCGTCGTGCGTGACGGCGAAGCCGGGCAGCGCATCGACAATTTTTTATTCACTGCGCTGAAGGGCGTGCCCAAGAGCCTTATTTATCGCATTTTGCGCAGTGGCGAAGTGCGCGTGAACAAGGGACGGATCAAGCCACCTTACCGTTTGCAGGCGGGCGATGTGTTGCGTATTCCGCCGTTACGACTGGCCGAGCCGGATGCGCCGCCACAGATTCCGCTGCGCCGGTTGAACGAACTGCTGGCTGCCGTACTTCATGAAGATGCCAATCTGCTAGTGCTCGACAAACCGTCGGGCTGGGCAGTGCACGGCGGCAGCGGGGTACCTTACGGAGTGATCGAAGCCTTGCGGGTCGCGCGCACCGATTTGCCGGATCTCGAATTGGTGCATCGCATTGATCGGGAGACTTCAGGTTGTTTGCTACTGGCAAAAAATCGCAGCACGTTGCTGGCCTTGCACGATATGTTGCGCCGTGGCGAGATCGAGAAGCGCTACTTGGCTCTGGTAAAAGGCCAGTGGCCTGCCAAGCTGCGGCGCGTGGACGTCGCGTTGCAGAAGAATATTCTGCAATCCGGCGAGAGCATGGTCATGGGTGGCGAAGACGGGAAGGAGTCGATCACGGAATTTAGCGCTCGTACGCTTTATATAGGAGCGAGCCTGGTGGAAGCGCGCTTGCTGACGGGGCGGACGCATCAGGTACGGGTGCATGCGCAGCATGTTGGCCACCCATTAGCTGGTGATCCCAAATATGGTGACTCGGACTTCAATAAATATATGAAAAAGCGCGGGTTGAAACGCCTGTTTTTGCACGCCCATTCGGTGCGTTTCCAACTTCCCGGTGGCGGGCGCCAATTGCATTTGCGTGCGCCTCTGCCGCCCGAATTGCAGCAGGTACTGGACGGCATGGAAGCAATGTCATAATGCGGCGCTTTGATTTACTGGTATTTGATTGGGACGGCACCGTGATGGATTCCATCGCGCGCATCGTGGCATCACTGCGCGCTGCCATCACAGATCTGGACTGGGAGCCGCGCACCACATTTGCATTGCGCGATATCATCGGGTTGGGGTTACGCGAAGCCGCGCGGCGCTTGTATCCGCAGATCGAAGAAGCAGATTATCAGCGCTTCGTTGAACGTTACCGCCATCATTTTATGTTTGCCGATGCCACGCCCTCTGAACTCTTTCCCGGTGCCGCCGATACCCTGCGAGAGTTGCAGCAGCAGGGATATTTACTGGCGGTCGCCACCGGCAAAGGGCGCCAGGGCTTGAATAAAGTGTTGGACGAGACGGGCTTGACAGCGTTGTTCCACTGCACGCGTTGTGCGGACGAAACCACCTCCAAGCCGCATCCGCACATGTTGCTGGAAATCATGCGCGAATTAAACACGCCGGCCGCCGCGACCTTGATGATTGGCGATACTGAATACGATATGGAAATGGCCAGCAACGCCGGGACTCCCGCGTTGGCGGTCGACTACGGCGTGCATGATCGCACCCGGCTCGCGCGGCACGCGCCGTTGCACTGCCTGAGCGATATTCGCGAATTGATTGCATGGTTGAAGCAGATTTGAATTAACCAGCGGTGTACGCGCCGGTTTCGAGTAACATAAATAAACATCAATCCAGGAAACAACCATGTCTGACGAAAAAACTCCGCCCGAACAATCGCCAATACCGCAAGATCCGTGGACGGGCCCGGGCGTGACAAATCAAGCTGGCGAAAGTGCGGGGTGGTCGGCGCCTCCGCAGGCCGATGTGCCGCCCACCGAAAAAGCAGCCACGCCGACGGCGACTTCGCCTGAGATTAAAAAGGACGGCTGGGAGCGTGAGCTCGTCACCCGCTTGGCCACCGATGCCTTGGTTGAACAACGCAAGGCGCGACGTTGGGGCATCGTGTTTAAGTCGGCCACCTTCATCTATCTGGCAGTGCTGTTATTTGCACTGCCGTTCGATTTCGGCGGCTCCAAAACCATTGGCAAACATACCGCGTTAGTCGAATTGCAGGGCGTGATTGAAGACGGCGCGCCGGCAGGCGCAGATAACATTATTCAAGGTTTGCGCGACGCGTTTGAAGATCGCAACACCGCCGCTGTGATTCTGCGTATCAATAGCCCAGGTGGCAGCCCGGTGCAGGCCGGTTATATGAACGATGAGATTAACCGCCTGCGCGAGAAACACCCGAATGTTCCGCTCTATGCGGTCATCACCGACATCTGCGCCTCCGGTGGCTATTACGTGGCGGTGGCGGCGGACGAGATTTATGCCGACAAGGCCAGCATCGTCGGCTCCATCGGCGTGCTGATGGACGGCTTCGGTTTTACCGAGGTAATGAAAAAAGTTGGCGTTGAGCGACGCTTGATCACGGCGGGTGAGCACAAAGGGTTCCTTGATCCGTTCTCGCCGCCCAAAGAAGAAGACATTATGCATGTGAAGGGTCTGTTGAAGACTATTCACAAGCAATTTATTGATGTAGTCAAAGAAGGGCGCGGTGCGCGTTTAAAAGAAAATCCTGACCTGTTCAGCGGCCTGGTCTGGACCGGCGAACAAAGTGTCGAGCTCGGGTTGATCGACGGCTTGGGCAGCACTAGTTACGTCGCGCGTGAAATTATTGGTGAAGACAAAATCGTCGACTTCACGCCGCAGCCAAATTACCTGAATCGCTTTGCTGAACGCCTTGGCGTTGCCATCGGTCGCCAGTTGCCGATGTCGATCAGCGCCACTCCAACTTTACGTTGAAGGTCGTTACATTGCGCGGCATGCATCGGCATCCGCGCAATGTTACAAGCGAAGGTTAGTCGCTTCAGATATCCCGCAGCAGTTCGTTAATGCCCACCTTGCTGCGCGTTTTCTCGTCGACCTGTTTCACAATCACCGCGCAATAAAGACTGTATTTGCCGTCGGAAGACGGTAGGTTGCCAGACACCACTACGGAGCCAGGCGGAATTTTTCCGTAACTGATTTCGCCGGTTGCGCGATTGTAAATGCGTGTGCTCTGACCGATGTACACACCCATCGAGATGACCGATCCTTCCCCGACGATCACGCCTTCAACAACTTCCGAGCGTGCGCCGATGAAGCAGTTGTCTTCGATGATGGTCGGTGCCGCTTGCAAGGGTTCCAGCACGCCGCCGATACCGACGCCACCGGAAAGGTGCACGTTCTTGCCAATTTGTGCGCATGATCCGACCGTGGCCCAGGTGTCGACCATGGTGCCGCTGTCAACATAGGCACCGATATTCACATACGACGGCATCAACACCACGCCGGAGGCGATATAGGCGCCCTTGCGTACTGTGGCGGGTGGGACGACGCGCACACCACTTTCGCGGAATTCGCGCGAGCTGAAGTCGGCGTATTTGGATTGCACCTTATCGTAGTAATTGGTGAAACCGCCTTTCATGAATACGTTGTCGTCGATACGAAACGATAACAACACGGCTTTCTTCAACCATTCGTTGAGAATCCATTTGCCATCTTTCTTTTCTGCCACGCGTGCCTGACCGCGGTCCAGTAGTGCCACAGCCTCTGACACGGCTTCTTTAATGTGGGTCTCGACATTACGCGGTGTGATTTCAGCGCGGCGTTCAAATGCAATGTCGATGATTTTTTGGATTTCGTTCATTCGTTATTCTCCATAGTTTAAAGTGCAATTCACTGCAATGATTCCACAAACGCACGGATGCGCTGCGCCGCGTCGATGCATTCGTTCATCTCGGCCACCAGCGCGATGCGCACGTAATCGGCGCCCGGATTCATGCCATGCGCTTCGCGCGACAAGTAGCTGCCGGGGAGTACCGTGACATTTTGTTGCTGATACAAACGGCGGGTAAATTCCGTGTCGGACACCGGCGTGTGCGGCCATAGATAAAATGCGCCGCCGGGTTGTTGCACGTCGAGTACCGGTTTTAATATTTCGATCACCGCGTCGAACTTGGCGCGATACAGTGCGCGGTTTTCGCGCACGTGGGTTTCATCATCCCACGCGTTTTTGCTGGCCGCTTGCACGTACAGCGGTAACGCGCAGCCATGGTAAGTGCGATACAGCAAAAACTTTTCCAGCGCGCGTGCATCACCGGCGACGAACCCGGAGCGCAGACCCGGCACGTTGGAGCGCTTCGACAAACTGTGGAACACCACGCAGCGCCGATAATCGTGGCGACCCATCGCCGCCGCAGCTTGCAGCAAACCCGGTGGGGGCTGCTGTTCGTCGAAGTAGAGTTCCGAATAACATTCGTCGGACGCGATGATAAAGTTATGGCGATCCGCCAACTCGATGAGGCTTTGCAGTTGCGCCAACGGCAGGATGGCACCGGTGGGGTTGCCGGGCGAACATAGATACAGCAACTGGCAGCGGGTCCAGACATTTTCAGGTACCGCGTCGAAATCCGGTAGAAAACCATTTGCGGCGGTCACGTTGAGAAAATATGGCTGCGCACCGGCGAGCAAGGCCGCGCCTTCGTAAATCTGGTAAAAAGGATTGGGCATCACCACCAGCGGACCTGCACCGCGCTCCACCACCGCTTGCGCAAACGCAAACAAGGCTTCGCGCGTGCCGCTCACCGGGAGCACGTGGCGCTCGGGGTCGATGCTCGCAGCAGGAAGTTGAAAACGCCGCGTCAGCCACTCCGCAATCGTTGTGCGCAGAGGCAGCACACCTTTGGTGGCCGGGTAAGCGGACAGCCCGCTCAGCTCGCGCGCCAACGTGTCGATGATGAAGGACGGCGTCGGATGTTTGGGTTCGCCGATCGACAGCGCAATGTGCGCCGCTCGTGTTGCGACGCTCACGCCCGCTTTAAGCTGATTCAGCTTCTCAAACGGGTAAGGCTGGAGCTTGGCAAGGTCTGGGTTCATAAACGAAGATCAGCGCAGAATTAACGTTGTAACTACACCAGCAATCATGCGGATAAATTCTGTGAGTTTAAAAAACCGGTCGCCAGTATAGTGCATCCCGCCATGTCCACCAACGCCACCCACCCCACCCTGCCGGTGCTGAGTTTGTTGTACTCGGCTTCGTTATGGGGCGTGTTGTGGTATCCGTTGCGCGAGCTGGATAAAGCCGGGTTGCACGGCGTGTGGAGCACCTTGGTATTGTTCGGGGCGGCGTTGTCGGTCGGTGGTTGGATGGCGCTGCCAAAATTATCCGGCGCGCGCGGCGCATGGCCTGCGTTGATCGCGATGGCGTTGGCCAATGGTTGGTGCAATGTGGCCTTCATCGTCGCGATTCTGGACGGCAACGTGGTGCGCGTCACGCTGCTGTTTTTTCTTTCACCCTTGTGGGCCACGCTGCTGGCGCGCGTGCTGCTGGGTGAACGCATTTCATTACATGCTTGGGGTGTGTTGGCGGTGGCGTTGGGTGGCGCAGTGACGATGCTGTGGAATGTCGAGCTTGGCTACCCTTGGCCGCAGGATCACGCTGACGGGTTGGCGATTTCATCGGGTGTCGCGTTTGCGTTGTCTAACGTGTTCGTACGCAAAACGGAGTCGGTGCCGCTGGCGGTGAAAACCGCCTGTGCATGGTCGGGCGTGGTGCTCATCGCGTTGCTGTGGATCGTGGTGAGCGGACTCGAACTTCCCCGTGTGTCCGCTATTGCGTGGGGCGGTGCGGCGGTGTTGGGCATGTTCGGGATTCTCACCATGACGGTCGCCGTGCAATACGGCGTTACGCACATGCCGGTGCACCGCTCCGCAGTCATCATGTTGTTCGAGCTGGTGGCCAGCGCCGTGTCTTCGCAATTTCTCACCAATGAAATCGTGCAAATGCATGAATGGGTGGGTGGCGCATTAATTACGCTGGCCGCCTTTTTTGCTGCACGTTCACATCTGGAGCACCCGCATGGCCCTGATTAAATGTCTTGCGCACGCCAGCCTGTTGGTCGCAGATCTTGACATATCAATGCGATTTTACCGCGACATGTTAGAGCTGACAGAAGACGACGCCCGTCCGGATCTAGGCTATCCGGGCGCATGGTTGCACATCGGCGAGCAGCAACTGCATTTGTTGCAATTGCCGAACCCCGATCCGCGCGCGGGTCGCCCGGCCCACGGCGGTCGTGATCGTCATATTGCTTTTCACGTGCACGACGTCCACGCACTCCGTGCCGCACTCGATCACGCCAACATCAGTTACACACTTAGCCGTTCCGGTCGCAACGCACTTTTTTGCCGCGATCCGGACGGCAACGCATTGGAATTTGTGCAGGCTAAATAAAGGTTTCGTTGAAAACTCTTGGAGAGCAATTGGGGGCGAGGCGAGAGATGTGGATGAAACGGACGCGGGTTGGCGATGCAACGTAGCGTGCGCCATGCGCACGATGTCGTATCCCGCGTGCGAACGTCGTGTGTATGGCGCACGCTACATGGCTTGATACGATGATCCGCTTTGCTCAAGAGTGGCAAAAATGAGCCTTGCGCGCTTAACCGGGTGACATGGCAGTCTGACCCCAATTTATTTTAGGGTCAGACTCCATTTTAAATTTTGTTTACGTTCGAGGGGTGTTCGATAGCGAACGGAGCGGGTTGGTGCTGCGTGATAAAACGTAAGGCACTTTCCTAAACTAGATATTGGCATCCCTCATGAAGCCGTCCCGTGTTTTAAAATGGTCTGGCGGCGTGGTCCTTGGGCTGGTTCTGTTCGTTGGTGTCGTGATTGCACTGTTCGATTGGAACTGGTTACGCGGACCGATCATGCGCGCTGTGACCGACAAGACCGGCCGTGAGCTGGTCATCCATGGTGATTTGAAAGTTAAATTGGGCTGGCCAGCGCTGCACGTCAGCACCAGTGGATTGACGTTTGCAAATCCCGCATGGGCCAAAGAGCAGCAAATGGTCACGGTGGAAAGCTTGGAATTCAGCGTGGACGTGCCGCAGCTTTTTAAGCGGAACGTGATTCTGCCCGAAGTCCAGGTGGGACAGGCGGTGATCTCTCTCGAAGAAGGCGCGGACGATCGCAGAAACTGGTTGCTGGATAATCAGCAGAAAGACGAGAAGGCACGTATTCAGATTGATCGTTTGACGTTGGATCAAGCGCAGCTCAACTACGATAATGCCGAGCGGAAAATCAGCATCCAATCAGAAATATCTTCGCAAAAGGCTGTGGCTGGCGATACCCAGGCGCCCGGTATTGTCTTTAAGGCGAAAGGAATATACAAGGATTTGCCACTCACCGCGCAAGGTACCGGCGGATCAGTGCTTGGGCTTCGCGACGAAACGCTCGCCTATCCTCTGAACGTGGATGCAACCATCGGAACCACCACAATTCAGGCTGGAGGCACGATCACCAGCTTGATCAAATTTTCAGCGATTGACATGGATCTCGCGCTGCGCGGCGAAAGTGTCGCCAAACTTTTTCCGCTGGTGGGCATCGCACTCCCCGAGACGCGTCCTTATGAGATGCGCGGCCACATCGCACACAACGCGCAGATGTGGAGTTATGAAAATTTTTCCGGGCGTATGGGCGAGAGCGACATCGCAGGCAGCCTGCAATTAAAAACCGGCGGCAAACGCCCGTTCCTGCAAGGCGACCTGCAATCCAAAGTGCTCAACTTCGCTGACCTGGCACCCATGATCGGCAAGGAGAAGAAAGACACCAAGGACAAAAAAGTTGTCGTCGCGGAAGCACCGAAAGTCACCGCAGCCAACGTTCGCGTATTGCCCGAGCTGCCATTCCGTACTGAGCGTTGGGATAGTGTCGATGCCGACGTGAAATTAAAAGCCAACAGCATCCGCCGACCTAAGGAACTGCCCATTGAAAATCTGGACACGCATCTGAAGATGAGTGATTCGGTGTTGACATTGGACCCACTGAAATTTGGCGTGGCAGGAGGTAACCTCACTGCGCAGATTGCACTGGATGGGCAGAAGGATCCGATTCACGCGCACGCAAAAATACAGGTACGCAAGCTTCATATCGGGCAACTCTTTCCTACACTTAAAAACAACCAAGCCAGCATCGGCAATATCAACGGCGATTTCGAATTATCCGGCGACGGCAACTCCGTCGCACACATTCTCGCCACCTCGAACGGCCGGGTCGCGCTGGTGATCGCGGGGGGGGTGATCAGCAAACTGATGATGGAATCAGTGGGTTTGCATTTGTGGGAGATGTTGCAGTTGAAGATCGCTGGGGACCAGGTCATTGCAATTCACTGCGGGGTCGCCGACTTTGATGTCAAGAGCGGCGTCATGCGCACCAAGGCATTGGTTCTTGACACTGACGTGACCACCATCAATGCCGAAGGCCAGATCAGTTTGGCTGACGAACAACTGGATTTGACGCTGAAGCCTAAAACTAAACGGATGAGCCTCGTCGCGTTACGCACACCAATTTATATCCGCGGCCATTTTTCCAAACCCGAGGTCTCGCTCGATGCTGGCCAAGTCGCCGCCCGGAGCCTGGGTGCGGCTGTGCTCGCCGCAGTGAATCCGCTATTGGCGTTGCTCCCTTTGGTTGAAACCGGCCCGGGATTAGACAGCGACTGTGGACGCCTCATTGAAGAAGCGAAACAGCCAGACCGCAAAATAATATCGGAGCGATAAAAAATGATACCTGACCCCGCTGCCACACCAGCAATGTACTTCGAAGGTACTCTGTTGCCCACTTCCAACATCCACGAGTTGGGCGAAAAAATTGCGGAAGCAAAAAAACCTCAAGTTGGACCACCTGTTGACGCGTGCCCGCTGTGTGGCGGGTATCAATGGGCTGAAATCCGCACGTACTCAATGCAATCCATCGGCCGGTACTGGAAAACACTCGGCTATCAACTCGAACATGAACACAAGAATCTACCGAGCAAGTTGGTTGAGCGTCGCTGTCTACACTGCGGGCTGCACTTCTTCGATCCGTGTTTGACGGGCACGTCAAATTTGTATGAACGACTTGCAACCGTGCCGTGGTATTACGCATCACACAAATGGGAGTTCGACGAGGCGCTAAAATTTCTTGCTGCACAGCAGCCGATGCGTGTGCTGGAAATCGGCTGCGGCCACGGTGACTTCCTCAAGCAGGCCAAGCGTTTTAGCGCTGAAGTAACGGGGTTGGAGTTCAGTAAAAAAGCACTTGAGGCTTGCCGTGAAAGTGGCCTGAATGTTGTGCTCGGGTCGGTTGAGGCGCTCGAACAGCCGGTGGATATTATTTTCGCCTTTCAAGTACTCGAGCATGTCGAAAACCCAGGCAAGGTCGTGGGGGAGTGGATTGATCACATCGTACCCGGTGGCTACCTGGTGGTGGCGGTGCCAAATCAGGATGGTGCCTTGGGTCAGGTACATGACAACCATCTGAACTTGCCCCCGCACCACACCTCGTTATGGGAAGAGCAATCACTGCGTTTCATCGCCGAACGGTTTGGGCTGGAATTGACCCACTACCTTCGTGAGCCGCTGTCTATTGAATTGTATGCAACCTACACGCAGAGCCTTCTCCGGCAGACACATGCTAGGCCAGGAATTCTAGGGAAGATCTCACGCCTGTTGGTGTCGCATGTGCATCGAGGTTTGATTCCGTACTTCTACGAGACTGCGGCCCAGCGTTTGTCCGGGCATACCCATATGGCGATTTACCGGAAGCCGAAACTCAATACCTAGCGCAGGCCAGCCAAGGATCCGGCTGATGATGTTCGTGCCTGAGGAACGAAGCTTGACGTTAATGCATTACCGCCACGTAGCGTGCGCCATGCGCACGACGTTCGCGGTGGGACATGGCCTTCATGCGCATGGCGCACGCTACGTTCATAGCCAATTCGTAAGCCGATTCCGGTTACCAGTCACGGCGTGATGGCAGGAGTCCGCGCAGTTCCGGTTCGGTTAAATTGCGCCAGCGACCGAGTTTGAGTTCACCGAGCTTGATGTTGACGATGCGCACGCGTTGCAAGTGGCGCACGTCATAGCCGAACACTTCGCACATGCGGCGGATTTGCCGGTTGAGGCCCTGGGTGAGAATGATGCGGAACTGAAATTTTGCGACGCGGCTGATTTTGCATGGCTTGGTTTTGGTGTCAAGAATGCGTACCCCATCGGCCATGCCGTCGAGGAAGGCAGCGGTCACCGGCTTGTCGACGGTGACCAGATATTCTTTCTCGTGATTGTTTTCAGAGCGCAGGATTTCGTTGACGATGTCGCCGTTGTTGGTCAGCAAGATCAGCCCGGTGGATTCTTTGTCCAGTCGCCCAATGGGAAAAATGCGCTCTTCATGGCCGATGAAGTCGATGATGTTGTCGCGGACGTCGCGCTCGGTGGTGCAGGTGATACCCACCGGTTTATTGAAGCAGATGTAGATTTTCTTTTTCTTCTGGCGGGTGCCGACCACGCGATTGTCAACGCGCACTTCGTCGGTTTCAGTCACTTGCGTGCCGAGCTCGGCGCGTTTCCCGTTAATGGTCACACGACCGCCGGTGATCCAGGTATCGGCCTCGCGGCGGGAGCACATTCCAGTTTCACTTAAGAATTTATTGAGTCGCATGGATTAAAAGCGTCAGACAAGGGCGGATCATCGTTATCAAACACGTAGCGTGCGCTGTGCGCGCGATGTTCGTTGGTGGGAACATCAAACAAGCGGCCAAGATGGCCGCGGTCCAGTACCACATATTGACATTACCCAGAGTCTCCAACTTCACCCACTGGAGCGCGGGCTTCCAACCCGCTTGGTGAAGCGTGCCCAACAGGTAGCGTGCGCCGTGCGCGCGATGTTCGCAGGCCGGATACGGCATCGTGCGCATGGTATCGCCAACTCGCGCACCGGTTCATCTACATCTCAACTCGACATCCATGCCCAATTCGAGCAATCCGCTCTGCGTTACCCGGCAGCAGACGCCGCCGCGCCAATCGCGGCTCAGTGCTTTGAACAAACCCGGCTGCGCCGCTTCCATGCGCGAGCAGGGATCGGTTTCGCCGGTGATTTCCAACACGGCTTGGCCAATCACAATGTGTGATCCCACGGATTGAAATAGCGGCAGGTCGTCGACCAGTAAATTTGCGCGGCGTGTTGTCCAGGGTAAATCCAGGCCCAGTTCAGCGCAGGCCGCGTGCCATGCCGCGTGTGATAACAGCGTTACCTGACGTGGGCCGGGTTTGCCACGGCTGTCGCCGACCAGTCCTAACTCGACGCTCAACTCCACCGCAGCAAGTGTCTGCATTGGCTGCAAGCGCTTGGGTTTGATGGCGATGCCGAGTAATTTTGCGGATGCGATCATGACATGCACCGACTGAGAATTTCGCGCAGGTGGTTCGCACCGAGTTCATTCAGCGTGCGGATGTTGCGCTGCGGAATATTCTCCGGATGAGCGTAGCTGTCGATGGCGCGTTCGAGTTCTGCTTCGCGCAAAATGTGCAGAATTGGGTAGGGCGAGCGATTGGTGTAATTCTCCGCCGCATCGGCGGTGGTACCGGCGAACTGGTAGTGCGGATGGAAACTCGCAATCTGGAATTCGCCCGCGTAACCGTGTGCTTCGATCAACGCGTCGGCCACATCGAGAAAGTCGTTGTAGTCGAGGAACGTGTTCAACACGTGCGGATGAATGAGTAACGTGGTTTGCACGTCGTCGGCATCGGTTGCGTGCAGGAATTCAAGTTCGGTTTGCAGATCTGCACGCAGTGTCTCAGGCTGAGTTGCGCTGCTGACAACACAGCGTACCTTCCCGCTTTCAAACGGCTGGCGCGCAAACGGGCAAAGATTGAGTTTGATCACCACCTGCTCGATCCAGCAGCGGGTGTGAGCGATGACAGCATTGGCGTCGGGATGATTTTTCATAAGGTGTGGTTGATGGGCCAAAATATTGCGACGGGGTTAAATGGACGAGGTATGCAGAAGCTGCCGCATTTATCATCACCCCCATCCTAACCTTCCCCCTTGCAGGGGGAAGGGACGCTCAGGTTGTCAATTAATAATAAATTACGGGTAACTATTCAGCGCCTTCTCCAACAAACGCTGGCATGTCACCCTGAAACAGCAATGTCAGGGCCTCACTGGCGGCGACGCCGTGTTTGCGGCAGGTCGAGAGATAGCCACGAATCCGGCAGAAAATTTGCGCACCCTCCA
>JANMQQ010000011.1:0-2968 GCA_031370545.1 Gammaproteobacteria bacterium | reverse complement strand
GGCGGTTGCGGGTAGTCTGGCCGGTTTTCCGGATACGTATGCAGTGCGCCTGCCCGCCTTTGTCGCGTTTCTGTTCTGGTTGGTTTGGATGGTGCGCTTGCAGCAACTGCTGTTTCCTGCCTGGCCAAAAATACTGCTGCCGCTGTTGGGCGCGACCGTCCCCATCGTGCTTTACAATTTCTTTATTGCACAAACCGATGGCTTGTTGACATTAGGCGCCCTGATCGCTTTGACCGGCTTCGCGCGCTATCGGTTGCGCTACGCATCCATCGGCTTTCCGTGGGAACTGTGGTTGGGTGTCACCTTGGCAGTCGCAGCCAAAGGCCCGGTGGGTATCGTTATTACCCTGCCTGTGATGTTTCTGGAAATAGTGCTGGTGAATGCACGGGTGTTTTCTGCCGCCGCTACCAAACCTTACCCCTGGCGCGATGCGTGGCAGGAACTGTGGGGCATGGGTTGGCTGCGTGGAATCGCGCTGATTATATTGTTCAACGCGCCGTGGTACATCGCGGCGGGGATGCAACAGGGCTGGGAATTTTGCCGCGCGATTCTGGTGTATCAAAATTTCACGCGCTTTTTCGAAGGCTACTCGCATCCGCAACCGCTGTGGTATTTCGCCCGAACTATCTGGTACGACTTTTTTCCACTGTCGTTGTTATTGCCGTTTGGTTTAGTCATGGCCTGGCACCGTCGTCGCGAATTTAACGTGCGTATGCCGGTGTTGTGGCTGCTTTACACGATTGTGTTCTTTACCATTTCGCAATCGAAGCAGGGCAAATATTTGATGCCCGCAGCACCCGCGCTGGCGATCCTCGCCATCCTGCCGTTGCTAGGTGCATGGTCAGACACGATCCGGCGGCGGGTGCGCACCGGGTTTGTCGCCTGGGCCATTGGGCTGTTGGCGGTCGCTGGCGTACTCGCGATTCTGGTCCTGCCGCGTTATGCCGAGCGCATCGGCGGTGTCGGCGATTTCGCGCAGATACGCAGCGTTATCAAAGAACGCCCAGGCAAGCTGTACACCTACCAGTGGCCGCGCGCGATGATGCTTTATGAATTGGGTAGCCCGTTGCCGTATTTCCGTTCGGCACGTGATCTTTACGCAGCGCTGAACTCCGGCGCGTTACGCGCAGGTGACTATGTGCTGGCCGACCAGCGTTACGTATTGAGCGCGAGTGACACACCTAATGGAGAATCGTTAGTACCCGCACTCCAGGAGCCATATCTTGAAATGGTACTCGACCTGCATCAAGACCAGCATTTGGTGCTGTACCGCGTCATGCCGGGTGCGGCAAGCGCGCCGCTTCCAGCGACGCCCGAACCGTACCCCGTGCGCTGGTGGGAACGGTTTGATACCGATTAGCTCATGATTAAATTAAACAAACCATCCCACCTTTTTTCTTAGTCAAAATGAAAGCCCACAGAGTTAATGGCGCCATGTCTATGCAAAAAATTCATTTCAGCCAAATTCTTGAAATGAGGCATTCCTTCCCCCTGCAAGGGGGAAGGTTAGGATGGGGGTGGGTTGAATCGCTTTGCCGTATGAACACCCCCATCCGGCAACTGCTCCTGCGTTGCTCTAACTTCCGCCATCCATGGCGGTCGCCAGCCTTCCCCCTTGCAGGGGGAAGGAGATTAGTTCGTGAGCTTTGTTATGTATTTTCGGCCATTTTTTTCGCAGTGCTTCCCTAAGCATGAACGCTACATTTTTTCGCTCCGACCGCTTTCTGTTGTGGGGGCTTGTGCTGTGCAGCGTACTGTTCAACGCTTGGCTGACCTCTGCCGCCGGTTTCGATTTGCACTACGACGAAGCGCAATACTGGGAATGGGCGCAGCAGCTCGACTGGGGGTATTACTCCAAGGGCCCGCTGGTCGCGTGGTTGATTGCGTTATCGACTTATTTATTCGGCGACGGCGAATGGCAAGTACGCCTGTTCGGTTGGATTGCGCACGGCGTGTTCCTGGTCTTGATATTTTTATTTGCACGCGACGTCTGGGGCAATCGTGCCGCTGCGTGGTGGGCGGCGCTGCTGGCCGCGACCACGCCGTTGTTTTTCACGCTCGGGTTGGTCATGACCACCGACAATTTTCTGTTCGCATTCTGGACCTGGGCGTTGTGGGCGATGTACCGCGCGCTATTTATGGCAAGACTTGGCGCGTGGTATCAGGTCGGCATGGCGGTTGGCTTGGGCGCGATCACGAAACTGAGTATCGGACTGTTACCAGCGTTTGCGGGTCTGTGGGTATTGGCGCGCGCCGATTTGCGTGCGCAGTTGAAAAATCCCGCGTTGTGGGGCGGTCTGCTGTTGATGCTGCTGATCATGAGCCCGATGCTGTACTGGAATGCCGCGCATGATTGGGTCATGTTTCGACATGAACTGGGTCACGTGGGCAACGACACATTTTCGGTGGCACGCGGTTTTGAATTACTGGCGTCGCAAGCCTTGGTGTTTTCGCCGCTGGTGGTGCTGCTAGCCATCGGCGCGCTGGTGCGTCGCCCAAAAAATTCCGGCCAGCTATTTTTGTGGGGCCTGAGCCTGTTGTGGATTGCGTTCTTTTTCTTCAAAGCCATGGGCGGAAAATTACAGATCAACTGGCCCGCGCCCAGCTTCATCGGCCTGGTGATTTTATTGGCCGGACATATTCCGTCGTGGTCGATTTTGAAACAGCGCGCGCTGGTGCTGGCGATGGCAACCTCCGGGTTGATGATTGCAGCGCTGTGTTTTCCGGCTAATTTTGGCATCAACGGCGCGAGCATTGCGCCGATTCGCAAAATGAAAGCCTGGCGCGCTCCTGTCGCGCAGCTTTACCAGCTCAGCGGTGATGTCGATTTCATTTTGGTCAGCGACTATGTGCTCGCCGGTGATCTCGCGTTTTACTGGCCCAAGCGCGTGCCGGTGTACATCGAAGGCGATCCCGAACGGCGCATGAACCAACATGACCTGTGGCCGAGCATCGCGCGCGAGCAGGG
>JANMQQ010000419.1:0-6260 GCA_031370545.1 Gammaproteobacteria bacterium | reverse complement strand
GGCGAAAGTGCTGGTATTGATATTTATTATTTTGTTCATTCAGAAAAAGCCACGCGGCTTATTTCCACAGAAAGGGCGGGCAGCGGATGGCTAGGAAAGAAAGCGAGCGAGACGCTCGCGCTCCAAAACCACGCGGCTTGTTCCCGCAAAAAGGGCGGGCAGCCGATGGTTAACAATTGGAGCGCGGGCGTCCCGCCCGCTGTTGCTAACACTAGCGAGCGAGACGCTCGCGGTCCAGAACACAAGCACTGGCATAGCCGCGGCTATCTGCCGCACTGCGATGTTCCCGGCTTGATCCAGTCCGTAACTTTCCGTCTGGCTGATGCTCTACCTGCTGCGGTGTTAGAGGGTTTGAGATTAGAAGCCGGAAATAACATAGAACAGCACACCAAAATCGAAGCGTACCTCGACGCTGGCCACGGCGCATGCTGGCTCAAGCAGCCTGAAATCGCAGGCATCGTGGAGGATACGTTGCTGCACGGGGATGGCACACGCTATCGCCTGTTGGCATGGTGCGTCATGCCAAATCATGTGCATGTATTGTTTGAAACCCACGAAGGTTCGCCGCTGTCAGCAACCTTGCAGAGCTGGAAATCATTTAGCGCCAAAGCGATCAACCAGCACTTGGGCCGCACCGGAGTCGTATGGATGTCGGATTATTTTGATCGCTATATTCGCGATGATCATCACCTCGCCGCAGTCGTTGCCTATATCCATGCCAACCCGGTCAAGGCCGGACTGGTGCAACATGAATCGGAATGGCGATATTCAAGCGCTTGGAGCGCGGGCGTCCCGCCCGCTTCTAAAAGCAAGCGAGACGCTCGCGGTCCAATAACACCAACAACACCATGACAAACACCTCAACATTTTTTTCCGCATTTCGCGCGGATCGCGGCGGCCAGATATTTTTGGCCATCCTCGCCCTGGTTGCGTTTCTGGTGCCACTGCTTAACTTAATGGTGCCGGAATCCAACCCGCTGCACTTGTCGACGTACACGGTGACCCTGCTCGGCAAGTACCTGTGCTTTGCATTGCTCGCACTTGCAATGGATTTGGTGTGGGGCTACTGCGGCATTCTCAGCTTAGGTCACGGGGCGTTTTTCGCGCTGGGCGGCTATGCAATGGGCATGTATTTGATGCGGCAGATCGGTGACCGCGGCGTGTACGGTAACGCGCAGTTGCCGGATTTCATGGTGTTTCTGAACTGGAAAGAGCTGCCGTGGTATTGGTACGGCTTCGATAATTTCTGGTTCGCGATGCTGATGGTGATGCTGGTCCCCGGCCTGCTGGCATTCGCGTTCGGCTGGTTTGCGTTTCGCTCGCGCGTCACCGGCGTGTATCTGTCCATCATTACGCAGGCGCTGACCTTCGCGTTGCTGTTGGCGTTTTTCCGCAACGAAATGGGCTTCGGCGGCAATAATGGCCTGACCGACTTTAAAGATTTGCTGGGCTTCAATTTGCAAAGCGACAGCATGCGCTCCGCATTGTTTTTTACTTCAGCCGTGGCGCTTGCGCTGAGTTATCTGGCGTGCCGTTACATTGTGAACTCCAAGCTCGGGCGTGTCGTCACGGCAGTGCGCGATGCCGAAAGCCGCGCGCGCTTCGTCGGCTATCAAGTCGAACACTACAAGCTGTGGATCTTCACCTTCTCGGCCGTGCTGGCAGGCATCGCCGGTGCGTTATACGTGCCGCAAGTTGGCATTATCAATCCGGAGGAATTTTCCCCGCTGAATTCCATTGAGCTGGTGGTGTGGGTCGCGGTCGGCGGGCGCGCGACACTATACGGCGCAATCGCGGGAGCCGTTCTTGTCAATTACGGGAAGACCTACCTCACCGCAGCACTACCGGACGTTTGGCTGTTTGCCCTCGGTGGTCTGTTCGTGGTCGTGACATTATTTCTGCCGCACGGCATCGTCGGACTGCTGGCGCAATTACGTAACCGCAAAAAGCCGCTTGAGCCCGTGGAAGCTGCCCCATGACATCCAACACCCCGCTCGACAACGAGCGCATCGGCGAGATCGGCCGTCATGCACTCATCCCCGGCGCGGTGGATGTATCGCATCGCACCATCTTGTATCTGGAAGATGTCAGCGTCAGTTTTGACGGCTTCAAGGCGCTCAACAATCTTTCGCTGTATATCGACGATGGCGAATTGCGTTGCATCATCGGCCCGAATGGCGCGGGCAAAACTACATTGATGGACGTGATCACCGGCAAGACGCGCCCCGACACCGGCAGCGTATTTTTCGGCCAGACACTCGACTTGACCGAAATGAGCGAGCACCAAATTGCGCGCGCCGGGATCGGTCGAAAATTTCAAAAACCCACGGTGTTTCCGGACCACAGCGTGTTTGAAAATCTGGAACTGGCGATGCACACCGATAAACGCGTGTGGCACTCGCTGTTCACCAAGCTGAGCGGCGAGCAGCGCGACCGCATCGCCGAAGTGTTGCAGACCATCAACCTCACCGCACAACGCGAACAACGCGCGGCACTGCTGTCGCATGGCCAAAAGCAATGGCTGGAAATCGGCATGTTGCTGATGCAAAGCCCGCGCGTGTTGCTGGTCGACGAGCCGGTTGCGGGCATGACCCATCAGGAAATGGATCATACGGCGCAGTTGTTGACTTCACTGGCGGGCAAGCATTCGGTCATAGTGGTTGAGCACGACATGGATTTCGTGCGTTCAATCGCGCGCAAGGTGACGGTGCTGCACGAGGGTTCGGTGCTGGCGGAAGGCAGCATGGATGAAGTGCAGAATGATCGACGCGTGATCGAGGTGTACCTGGGCGAATGAATCTGCTAACCATCCACCAGCTCAATCAATTTTACGGCGAAAGCCACACCCTCTGGGATGTCGACCTCACCATCGCCGAAGGCGCCTGCCTATGTCTGATGGGTCGTAACGGGGTCGGTAAAACCACCCTGCTCAAGGCGATCATGGGCTTGCTGCCGACGCGCTCCGGAAGCATTCAGTTCGCAGGTCAAGACATTTCACGCGCCAACGCCGAATCGCGTGCGCGCCTGGGCATCGGCTTCGTGCCGCAAGGTCGCGAAATTTTTCCGCTGCTGAGCGTGGAGGAAAATCTGCGTATCGGATTACCGGCCCGGCGCGACGGCAAGCGTGACATTCCCGAGCGCATCTATGAGCTCTTTCCGGTGCTGAAAAAAATGCTCAAACGACGTGGCGGCGATTTGTCCGGCGGTCAACAACAGCAACTTGCCATCGGTCGCGCCCTGGCACTCGATCCAAAAATACTGATCCTCGACGAACCTACCGAGGGCATACAACCGAACATTGTGCGTGAGATCGGTGACATCTTGCTGCGACTGAATCGCGAGGAAAAACTCACTGTGCTGCTGGTCGAACAAAAGCTGCCGTTCGCGCGCCGTGTGGGCGGTGAGTTTTGCATTCTGGATCGCGGTCGCGTGGTCGCGGGCGATGCCATGGCGCAACTAAATGACGATTTAATCCGCCGTTATTTAACGGTCTAGCGTTGACGCCTTCTGCGTTGCAACGCTGTGCTAGAATTCAGCCCGTTTTAAACAAATGAGCAAGGCTCGATGCGTTACGGGACAGTGCTGGTCGTGTGCATGCTGCTGGCGGGTTGCGGGGCCAGTCTCAAAGGACGTCTTGAAACCGACGTGCAATCGGTCGACTACGAAGACGGTGTCAACATGCGCGAGGCCAGTATCCTGGCACATCACTATCGCCTGAATAACCTCAAATGGTACGCGCTGGAAGAACCCATCGACGATGGCGAATACTGGTCGTTCAACCTCATCAATGGCCGCACCTACGAATCCGCCGACGAACCCCCGCTACTCATTTACAAAAAAGCCTGGTCGTACAAAAGCGCGATAGTGATTGGAAAAAAGCCTGTCAAGCCACCGGAACCCGGCAAACGCTAAGTGTCAATATGCGACCCCAAAGTCAGCGAACCATTCCAGAGTGGCCCGCTGACCTGGGCTCAAATTAATGTCGCGCTCGGCTACATATCGACAACGCGCAGTGTTCGTGTGACAGACATCTGAGAAACAAGATGAACCCATCTTTGTTAGATTTAGAGAACCCGGCAATCACAGCAAGTAACGCGCTGAGTTCTGTTAGGATTCGCCGCTGAGCAGCGCACCAAATTTCCGAGAAGAGATAACAGCCGCCAATAGATCGGGGAGTTTTTCTGACCAATTCCGACAACACCACTACACTGGAACTTAACGAGGCACAGTCTCGTATTGCTCTCATTGATCCGGGATTGCGAAAGGCTGGCTGGAACCTTGACGACCACACCCAAGTGCTGCGTGAAGTGCCGGTGGACGGCTACGATGCCACGCCCTGGAATGGCGTCACTGACTATTGCTTCTACAACCCGTCGGGCGAAGTGATCGCCGTGGTTGAAGCGAAGCGCACCTGCCGCAATCCGCGCGAAGGCGAAGAACAACTGCGCCACTACATTACCGAAATCGCGAAGCGCCAAGCGTTCGCGCCGTTCGGTTTTCTAACCAACGGTCTGCTGACTTACTTTTGGGATGTCGGTGCGGCCAATCCTCGCTTGGTCGCCGGTATGTTTTCACCGGATGATCTCAAGCGCCTGCGTTTCATTCGCGAGAACAGCAAACCGCCCGCCTTGGAGCCAATCAACAACGCCATCGTTGACCGTGCTTATCAACACGAGGCAATCCGGCGCACTGCCGAAGCGTTCGCGGTGGGCAAGCGCCGTGCGCTGCTTATCATGGCCACCGGCACCGGCAAGACGCGAACCACGATGGGCCTGATCGACGTATTTCTGCGCAGTTCGTCAGCCCAGAAGATTTTGTTCCTTGCAGATCGGGATGCCTTGGTCGAGCAAACCTTGAATGACGGATTCAAGGCTTACTTGCCGCATGAGCCACGCGTGCGCATCCACACCGCCAACATTGACACCGACAAGCGGCTTTACGTCGCGACACTGCAAACCATGAGCCGCTGCTTCGAGCAATTTAGTCCTGGCTTCTTCGATTTGATCGTATTTGACGAAGCGCATCGTTCGATCTTCAACCGCTTCACCGAAGTGATCGAATACTTCGACGCGCGCATGGTGGGGCTGACCGCAACGCCTGCGCACTTTATTGGCCGCGATACCTTCCGCGTATTCGAGTGCCACGACTCGACACCAACTTACCTTTATACCTACCCGCAAGCCGTGGCCGAAAAGCGGCTGGTGGACTTCCGTTTGTATCAGGCACAGACCGGCTTCCAGCGCAAGGGCATCAAGGGCGCCGAGCTGAGTGAAGAAGAGAGTGATTTGCTGGCGGCGCAGGGGCTTGACCCCGATGCCCTCGACTACTCCGGCACCGAGCTGGAAGTGGCCGTGACCAACCGTGACACCCTGCGCCGCCAGTGGGAAGAGATCATGGAAGTCTGCATCAAGGATCGCGCGGGCAACCTGCCCGGCAAGACCATCGTGTTCGCGATGACCAAAGAACACGCCGAGCGCGTGCGTGATGTATTTGAAGAAATGTACCCGCAGCATGTCGGCGTGTTGCAGGTCATACACCACGGCGTGGAACGCGTGCATAACGGCAGCTACGGTGACGGCCTTATCACCAAGTTCAAGAAAAACGACAAGCCGCGCATTGCCGTTTCGGTGGATATGCTGGACACCGGCATTGATGTCCCGGAAGTCGTGAACCTCGTCTTCATGAAGCCGGTGCAATCGCGCATCAAACTTTGGCAGATGATCGGACGCGGCACCCGCAATCAGGAAGCGTGCCGGTTTTTTGATCGCTTGCCCAACGGCGAGAAAAACGAATTTCTCATCATCGACTTTTGGCAGAACGATTTCGGCAAGCAAACCGAAGACCGCGTGCCCGTCGAAGTGCCCTTGCTCATCAGGCTGTTCAACACGCGTCTTGACATACTCGCCGCCTCGCGCAACCAGCGCGAAGGCGAGGCGCACACGCAAGCCATCGCCAATTGCCGCGCCATGCTAAGCCGCATCCCGGTCGAATCTTTCCCGGTGCGCAAAGTGTGGGCCGAAGTCGAGACCGCGTGGACCGATGCGTTTTGGTCGAACGTCACGCAGGATCGCAGCGACGCCCTGCGCCTTAAAGTTGGCCCGCTGCTGCGCTTTGTGCCGGATGTCGACATCGCCGCCGAAACTTTCGCCCACAAGGTCGAGCGTCTGAATTTGCAGATGCTCAAGAGCCAGCCTGATCCGGCGTTGCTGCAATCCATCGCCGAAGACGTGAGTCGGCTGCCGCAGCACGTGCTCGATGCG
>JANMQQ010000368.1:0-8866 GCA_031370545.1 Gammaproteobacteria bacterium | reverse complement strand
GCCACATTGATCGGCTCGCGCACTTCCAGATTCAGGTACTGCCGGGCCGTACCGCTAAAGCACACCTGCGTACTTTGGCCCGTTACTGAAATATTTCCCGAATACGTTGGACCGTTGACCACGAGCTGAGAAACGATATTTGTAAGGGCGATGGTCATGTTTCCACTGATGGAACCTGACGGGTCGACTAAAACGGCATAGGTACCCGCAACAGACAACACAGGACGAAGCTTGCCACCCGTAGTACCAACACTCGCCAGCAACAACTCACTTCCGTCCGGCTTCAAAACGGAAATCTTGCTTGCGGACAACGTGACCCCCGTCATCGAAAGCTCAACTGCCTGCCCCACCGTACCCGCAAACGAAATCAGCGCACGCCGCCCTGGTGGGGTGATGTTAAGACTTAAAGGCGCACCGCCCACCATCAGTGTTCCAGTCATGGGTGGCGCGATGGTGATGGTTGCGTTACCAGCGATGGCGGCTTTCACATACACCGTGTACACGCCGCTCTTGGGCAACGCCGGGAGTTGGAGACCGCCGCCTGCGGTTCCAAAGGCTGCGGACGCGAGGACTGATCCATCGGGAAGATAAACGGAAACTGACAAGTTCGTGGAGGTCACACCGCTCACGCCCACGGTAAGTAGTTGCTGGGCAATGCCGTTGAATACGTAAAGCGCGCCTTTCCCAGCGGCAAGCGATGCAGTTGCCGTGTCTCCGACGTTGACGCGTGCGGCGGTTGCGACATTTGCGCTCGAATCAGGATTGGGAACCACGAAGAAATCGGTGCTGCTGAGCGCACTTCCGTTCGGCGTTGTCACGCGAATCGGGCCGGAACCGGTGTTGCGTGGAACCGTGGTCGCAATCGATGCCGTTGTCCCGGTGGCGACGCTCGCAATCATGCCGTTGAATTCAACACGGTTGGCTTTCGGCACGGCGTCGAAATTGCTACCGGAAATAGTGACGGGCGTATCTACACTACCGATCGTCGGCGTAAAACCCGAAATCACCGGCAGAAAATTACCGATAACGAAATTCGTTGTGCTGGTTGCGGTACCTGTTGGTGAGGTCACGTTAATCAAGCCGGTCGTGGCACCTGTTGGAACCACAACGGTCAATGTCGTCGACGTTGCGGCGGTTACGGTTGCGACTACTCCGTTAAATTTCACAGTATTCGAGGCGAGCGTGGTGCTAAACCCAGAACCACTAATTACCACTGGGGTTCCTGCTGCGCCTTGCTTGGGGCTGAAGTTGAGTATGACGACTTGCGTCGCGGCGGCTTGGGTGACGGAGACGAGGTTGCCGTCGGCGTCGTAGACGTAGGTGGCTTTGTTGGCAGTGGTGTCTACGGCTTCAACCAGCCGACCGAGATCGTCGTACACGTATTCGATGTTGGCGGCTTGGGCAAAAAAACTTGTGCCAAGCAGCGTGAGAAAAAGGGTAAAGACGGCCCTGTGTAACAGTCCGAGCGTCATGATTCTGATCCTTCGAAATTCAAACAAGATGACTGGCGCAATGGCGATGTGAGCAACGCCGCGCGCGTGTGGATGGGTAACGAGGCAAGACGAAAGACAGGGCTAAAGACGGAACACTTGGAACTGGATGCTGGGATGCTGGGATGCTGGGATGCTGGGATGCTGGGATGCTAAAAAACTGTAGACGCCCCCGCGATTATTCACAACTCCCCCTCCCCTTCTGCTTCGTCCGTGTACTGATAACCCTGTTTTATTATTCAACGTGGCTGCATCATTTTTCCACGTTGAGCGTTGCGGAGAGTATTAGGCGCGTCGTTTCAAGTCAAGCGGCTTTACTATTTGGCGTTTCGCGTCAGAGTCCACAATCATTGATTCGGAAAAATCCACGTGACGTCGCAATGCAGCAAAATTTGTGCGGTCGATTTCGAGCTCAATCAACAGCGCGTTGTCATCGGTAACTCGCTCGGATTGCACCCTGCCCAAGGCGTAAATTGCGGCCCGCAAGCGACCCGCGCTCAACGGCAGGCATAGCACGAGCGCCTCGATTCCACTGCTGAAAAATTCCGCAACCGCAGCGCGCAACAAATCTAAACCCGCACCAGTCGCTGCCGACACCCATACGCGCCGAACCTGGCCGTCGGCATCGTGTTCGATATGCGGCTGTTGGTCAGGCAGCAAGTCGATTTTGTTAAACACCTCGATCTGTCGCACTTGCTGCGCGCCGATTTCATGGAGCACCGCGTTGACTTGTTCGATGTTGGCGTGGCGTTGTTCGCTGTGCGCGTCGACGACGTGCAGCAACAAACCCGCCTGGGCGGTTTCTTCCAGTGTCGCTTGAAACGCTGTGACCAATGAATGCGGCAAATGCCGGATGAACCCCACCGTGTCAGCCAGAATCACCGCGCCCGCGTCCGGCAACTCCAAACGTCGTAGCGTCGGATCGAGCGTGGCGAACAATTGATCTGCCGCATACACCTGCGCTGCCGTGAGTTGATTAAATACGCTCGACTTGCCCGCATTGGTGTAGCCGACTAGCGACACAGTGGGGATGGGAACTTTATTGCGCGAATTGCGATTCAGCTCGCGCCGCGTGCTGACTTTGGTTAAGCGTTGATTGACTTGCTTGATACGCTGCCGCAGTTGACGCCGATCAAGTTCGATTTGGGTTTCGCCCGGCCCGCCGCGCACGCCGATACCGCCACGTTGCCGTTCCAAATGCGTCCAACCACCCACCAGACGCGTGGACAAATGCTCCAGTTGCGCGAGCTCGACCTGCAGGCGGCCTTCATGCGAACGTGCGCGCTGCGCGAAAATGTCAAGAATCAACCCGGTGCGATCCAGCACATAGCATTGCAGCTCGCGTTCGATATTGCGTTCTTGCGACGGCGACAGCACATGGTTGAACAATACGAGCTCGGCTTGATGCTTAAGCGCGAGGGTGTGAATTTCATGCAGCTTGCCGCTGCCGATTAAAAACTTGGGATTAGGATCGCGTAACGACGCAGTGATCGTGGCTACCGGTTCAAACTTGGCAGACAACGCCAGCTCGCGAAACTCGTCGAGCTCTTCGCCCTCTGCGCCATTAACAACCACCACATGGACCAGAACGGCGCGACGGCCGGTTAGCTTGGGGCGTTCAAACAATGCAACGCACCCCCGGCCGCACGCCGGCCAGTTTACGCATTTCCGGCTTCCGGTGGCGTATCCACTTCGTCGTCGCCCGCCAACTTCACATTGCGAGCGGGGACAATGGTAGAAATTGCATGCTTGTACACCATTTGATTAACGGTGTTACGCAGCAGCACAACAAATTGATCGAACGATTCGACCTGGCCTTGTAATTTGATTCCGTTGACCAGGTAAATAGACACCGGCACTCGCTCTTTACGCAGTGCATTCAAAAAAGGGTCTTGTAGCGATTGCCCTTTTGACATGGGAAGTCTCCTATTTATGTTGTGTGTGCTATGAGTTTTATTGTTAGTGACTGAGGTGGTCACGCCTGTGAACAATCCGTGTTACGGCTACCGCTGTGGGATTCTCGTTACGATCCCAGCAACCAAATTCAGTGTAGCACAACGAATCCACGCACTCAGACGCTGTAACTTCCCGATTGGTTCCATAGCACACCAACAGGTCGCGAAATAAGCGTTGTCGAACAGACGCGTTATCTGCCTAGGGTGTTCGCAAGATACGCGCTGACCGCGACCGCAATGTCGGGTCGGTAGGGATCAAACACCTGTGCGCCCTGCTCGGCGCGCAACCAGGTCAATTGCCGCTTGGCCAGTTGGCGTGTGGCGATGACGGCGCGCTCGATCATTTCAGCTTCGTCACCGTGGCCGTCGAGAAATTCCCACGCCTGGCGATAGCCCACGGCGCGCATGGACGACAGCTCAAGATATAAATCGCCGCGCGCGCGCAAGCCTTGCACTTCGGCGATGAATCCCTCCCGCAACATGCTCTCAAACCGCAGCGCAACCCGGCGGTGGATTTCTGAGCGATCACTCGGGACCAACGCAATCTTGACAATTTCATAGGGCAGATCGGCGACCTTTTGCGGAAAGTGGTCGGTCAACGCCCGGCCGGTAAGCGCGTGGACTTCCAGCGCGCGTTGAATACGCTGTGGATCATTAGGATGAATGCGTTGTGCAGATTGGGGGTCAACACGCGCCAGCTCTGCATGCAATGCTGCCCAGCCTTCCGTTTGCGCACGTGCTTCGATGCGCGCACGCACCTGCGCATCGGCAGTCGGCAGGTTGGATAACCCACGCTGCAACGCACGGAAATACAGCATCGTGCCACCGACCAGCAATGGAATACGCCCGCGCGCAGTAATATCCGCCAGCACTCGCAACGCATCGCTACGAAAGCGGCCTGCGGAATACGCGTCGGTGGGATCGCAAATGTCGATCAGATGATGCGGAACGGCGGCGAGAATCTCGCGACCGGGCTTGGCGGTGCCGATGTTCATCCCGCGATACACCAGCGCCGAATCGACGCTGACAATTTCAAACGGAAATTTACGAGCTAAGGTCAACGCCAAATCAGTTTTACCTGTCGCGGTGGGTCCCATCAGGAACACCACGGGCGGCAGTGACGCAGTTACATGCACAGGTTTCTACAATTTTTTTTCGAGAATCAGCGCGTTTTCGCGGCCCTTGTGATCGGGGTAGTAGTCCTTGCGGATACCGACATCTTGAAACCCCAGCGCATGATACAACTTCAGAGCTTTTTTGTTGGATGGACGCACTTCCAAAAAAACTGCGGCGGCTTGATGCTGTCCCGCCAGCTCCAACAGATGCAACATCATTTGACTACCGATGCCGCTGCACTGCTGTTCCGGCGCTACGCATAAATTCAGGATGTGCGCTTCGGTCGCACCAATCGACATCACCGCGTAACCGACGATATCGCTTTCCTGGGTATACACCCAGCAGCAATAACCCACGTGGACGCAATCGCGGAAAATCCCCTCGCTCCACGGAAACGGATACACGCGCCGCTCGATCTCCATGATCGTCGCAATGTCTCCCACATGCATTGGCCGCAAGGTATCCGACGTTGACTTAGCCATGGCGCTCATGAGTTTGTCATCCACCGAGAGGTTAATTTGCTGCCTGGGTTTTGAACCAGACCTCACGCGCAAAACGCAGGTCATCCCAGGCTTTGCGTTTTTCAGCCGGGGAGCGCAGCAAATAGGCGGGGTGATAGGTCACGACCAGGGGGATGCCCGCGTAACTGAATTGCTGGCCCCGCAGCTTGCCAATTGTTATATCGGTCTGTAACAGATTTTGTGCAGCGATCCGCCCGACCGCTAGAATAATCTTGGGCTGCACCAATTCAACCTGGCGCTTGAGGTAAGGTTCGCACTGGGCAACTTCCGCAGGGAGCGGGTCTCGATTATTGGGCGGACGACATTTCAAAACGTTGGCGATGTAGACCTCTTCACGCGGCAAACCCACGGCCCGCAACATTTCGTTGAGCAATTTCCCGGCTCGTCCGACAAACGGTTCACCCTGCCGGTCTTCGTCGGCACCCGGTGCTTCACCGATCACCATCCACTGCGCGTTATTATTGCCAACACCGAACACCGTCTGCGTGCGCGTGCTATGTAGGCCGCACGCCGTGCAGTTGGCCACACGTTTCTGCAGCGCGGCCCAATCCAGCAACGCCACGTCGGAACTCGAGGGTGCTAGCGAGGGTACGGTGGCTGCGGTTTCCTCCGCAGCCACCGTGGTTTTATTGCGCTCTGTCCACACCTGAATGCCCAAAACATTCAGGTAGTGTGCACGCCGTTGCTCTTGGTTCATCTTGGCTGGCCTAAAACATTACACCTGCGGATGTGCACGTTGCTCGGGTGCGAGGATTTTGTTCAGCGCGTTGATGTATGCCTTGGCCGATGCAATCACAATGTCGGTATCTGCCCCCTGGCCGTTGACGATGCGTCCGCCTTTTTCCAGCCGCACGGTCACTTCTCCTTGCGAATCGGTGCCGGTGGTAATGTTGTTGACCGAATAGAGTTGCAATTGCGCACCACTGTTGACGATGGCTTCCAGCGCCTTGAACGACGCATCAACTGGCCCACCGCCCGCTGCACTGGCGCGCTTCTCATCGCCGTTCATGCGTACGGTCAACTGCGCGACCGGCGTCTCGCCAGTTTCGGAACACACCTTCAGTGCGACCAAATGCATATACTCGTTCTCGGCTTCCAGATCGGCCTCCGTAACCAGCGACTGTAAATCCTCGTCGTAGATATCGTGTTTCTTGTCGGCGAGTTCTTTGAAGCGCGCAAATGCGTCGTTCAAATTCTCTTCGGCCTCAAAGTTGACACCCAGCTCCTTCATGCGGGTTTTGAACGCATTGCGCCCCGAGTGTTTGCCTAGCACCATGCGGTTAGCCGACCAGCCGACGTCCTGCGCGCGCATGATCTCGTAAGTCTCGCGGCTCTTGAGCACGCCGTCCTGGTGAATGCCGGATTCATGCGCAAACGCGTTAGCACCGACAATCGCCTTGTTCGGCTGCACCGCAAAACCGGTGATGCCTGACACCAGGCGTGACGCGGCTACAATGTGCGTCGTGTCGAGATTCGAGTCACAACCAAAAATGTCTTGACGTGTGCGCACTGCCATCACGACCTCTTCCAGCGAGGCGTTTCCGGCACGTTCGCCTAAGCCGTTGATGGTGCACTCAACCTGACGCACGCCGTTGAGCACCGCCGAAAGCGAGTTGGCCACGGCGAGTCCCAAGTCGTTATGGCAATGCGTCGACCACACCGCCTTGTGTGCGTTGGGCACACGCTCGATCAAAGCTTTAATACGCTCGCCCCACACATGCGGGATGCTATAGCCCACCGTGTCGGGCACATTTACCGTGGTTGCACCGGCAGCAATTGCGGCTTCGAACACCCGGCACAAAAAGTCGAGATCTGAGCGCACGGCATCTTCAGCGGAGAATTCCACATTGTCGGTCCATTTGCGCGCCCACTTCACCGCCTTCACTGCCTGCTCCAATACTTGCTCGGGGCTCATGCGCAGCTTTTTTTCCATGTGAATCGGACTGGTCGCGATAAAGGTGTGAATACGTCCAGACGCGGCCCCTTTGATCGCTTCGCCGACGCGATCAATGTCACGTTCCAACGCACGCGCCAAACCGCACACCGTGCTTTCTTTGATGGCGTCGGCAACCGCTTTTACCGCTTCAAAATCGCCATTCGATGCGGCTGGGAAACCGGCTTCGATAACATCCACCCGCATGCGCTCCAACAACTTGGCAATGCGCACTTTTTCATCGCGCGTCATCGAGGCGCCAGGACTTTGCTCGCCATCGCGCAAGGTGGTGTCAAAAATTATCAATTTGTCGGTCATGATTTTAAGCTCCTTTCGCAACCCGAATGCACGGCGCGGGTGCTCGCGCAGCATGCCTCGGGCTATAAATCAGTTCAAGTATTCGCAACGCCGTTAGCGTTTGGCGTTACAGGGAAAAGCGATGGGTACTACGAAAGATTAGTCTGCCCTACGGCAGGCGCAGCAGAAACAGCGAGGCAAGAATGGTCGGCACGCCCATGAGGTGTTCGGTATGAAAAGGTGCGGCGTGTCCGCGAAGTGTAATCATGGCATTGACTATAACGGCAGCCGCTACTGAATTCCAAGCGATTATTTAGGGCGTTTTCCCGCTACCGTCATTTGACCCTTCGGAACTCTTGCGCGCGGCGCGCTTCTCGCGCCGGTATTTGATCGTGAGTATCGGGCCTGAAATGGCGTACAACAAAAACACCCCGAACAACACTTGCGGCGGGTCGATGGACACAAACGTGTACACCAACATTATGATCAGGATAGCGACAAACGGAACTTTGCCGCGCAGATCGAAATCTTTAAAACTGTTGTAGCGAATGGTGCTGACCATCAGCAACCCGATGACCACCGTCAGCACGAACGCAGGCACGCGCAAATAGGTCAGATCGGCATTAAAGTCATGACCCACCCACATCATGCCGGTGACCACGGCAGCGGCAGCGGGGCTCGGCAAGCCCTGAAAATAACGTTTGTCGGCGGTACCCACCTGCGTGTTGAAGCGTGCGAGACGCAGCGCGGCACTGGCGGTGTAGACGAACGCGGCCAGCCAGCCCAGTTTGCCCATGCCGGACAATGCCCAGGTATACATGATCAAACCCGGCGCTAAACCGAACGACACCATGTCAGCCAGGCTGTCGTATTGCGCGCCAAAATCGCTTTGCGTGCCGGTCAGGCGCGCGACGCGACCGTCAAGGCTGTCCATGACCATCGCAACGAAAATCGCAATCGCCGCGGGTTCGTAGCGCCCATTCATCGCAGCAACGATGGCGTAAAATCCGGCGAATAAACATCCCGTGGTGAACAGATTCGGCAGCAGGTAAATGCCCCGACGCCGCTTAACTTCGGTGGGTTCGATATCCATCGGTGAATCTCATGATGATATTGAAATGAGTGTAGCAAGAATATCGGCTACGCTCGGTGCGGTAACGATGATGACAGGAATGAGAAGGAAAAATGCGGCGAGGTAGCTTTCGCCTCGCCGCATTACAAACGGTTTAGTTCTTTGACTTGTCGACGATCTTGTTGGCTTTGATCCACGGCATCATGTCGCGCAGCTTGGCGCCGACGACTTCGATTTGATGCTCGCGTGAACGACGTCGCATGGCATGCATGGTCGGTGCGCCCGCCTGATTTTCAAGAATGAACTCGCGCGCAAACTGGCCGGTTTGAATTTCAGTCAAGATGCGCTTCATTTCTTTCTTGGTTTCTTCAGTGACGATGCGCGGGCCACGCGTTAAGTCGCCGTATTCTGCGGTGTTGGAAATGGAGTACCGCATGTTGGCAATTCCGCCTTCGTACATCAGATCGACGATCAGCTTCAAT
>JANMQQ010000292.1:0-5998 GCA_031370545.1 Gammaproteobacteria bacterium | reverse complement strand
GTTGAATTTCTGCAAGCATTAACCAGCACGAATCTGCCGACTGAGTAACGGATTGCGAGGACCAGAGACCGCTCACGTCATTCCCTTTATTAGGCGACTTTAGTTGTTAGGATTTTCCTCAGACGCGAAACGCCTTGCGGGCGCCGCTTAAGCCCCCTAAAATCCAGCTTCGTTTTTGTTTGAACCAGCCCTCGCGTTACGCGACAACATAAATAGTCAAGCCTTCGGAGCTCTTCATGGCCTGGAATGAACCGGGTGGGAAAGGGGACAAAGACCCTTGGGGTAGTCGTGGCAGCAATAAAGGTGCCGCAGCAAACGATCTCGATGAATTAATGAAAAAAATTCAAGCCAAACTCGGCGGTGTGTTTGGCGGCTCGGGTTCGGGGCGTGGCGCGTCATCACCCGATAACATCAACAAGTTGTTGTCGCTGATCGCGGTGGTCATTTTAGTGGCTTGGGCGTTCTCGGGTTTATATACCGTGGAGGAAGGCAAGCAAGCCGTGGTGTTGCAATTCGGTGCCTATAAAGGAACTACCGGGCCCGGCTTGCATTGGTACCCGCGCATGATTCAAACCGTCGAAACGGTCGACGTCTCGCGTATTCAAAAATCTGACATCGGTAGTCATGCTGGGGCACGTAGCTCCGGTGCGGGCGATCATGGCACCTTGATGTTGACGCAAGATGAAAACATCGTCGATCTGGAAATGTCGGTGCAATATAAAGTAAAAAGCGCCAAAGATTATTTGTTTAACGTGGCTGATCCTGACGTCACGTTGCGCCAGGCGATGGAAAGCGCGTTGCGGGAAATCATCGGCAAAAGCAAAATGGATTTTGTGATCACCGAAGGCCGCGGCGAAATTGGTCAGCGCGCCGAGGTGATGGTGCAGCAGATTCTGGATCGTTATCAAACCGGTCTGGTCGTTACCAGCGTTAACTTGCAAGGTGCGCGTGCGCCGGAGCAAGTGCGTTCGGCATTCGAGGACGCGGTGAAGGCGCGCGAAGACGAGCAGCGCTTGAAGAACGAAGCCGAAGCCTACTCCAACGACATTATCCCGAAAGCGCGTGGTGCCGCAGCACGACAATTGGAAGATGCCAATGCTTACAAATCGCGTGTCGTCGCGCACGCCGAAGGTGAAGCGGTACGCTTTTCCAAAGTGCTAGCCGAATATCAAAAAGAACCAACCGTGACACGCGAGCGTCTGTATCTCGAAATGGTCGAGTCCGTGCTCGGTTCGTCCAGCAAGGTGATGGTCGACATGCCGGGTAACAATAATATGGTGTATTTGCCGCTGGATAAATTCCTCGAAAATCAGCGTGGGAGTTCGAGCTCGACTACTTCGACGGCGTTCCCGGATTCAGTGCCTCCGCCTTCGGCACCGCAAGACAATGCCGCGACTCGCTCCGCCGTGGGTGAGCAACGTGATCGACTACGCAGCCGGGAGACCCGTTAATGAGCGAGAAAACATTGTTTGCACTCATCGGTGTGGTCGCTCTGCTGGCGATTTTGGCGGGCTCGATATTTACCGTCACCGAGCGTGAACGCGCGGTAATGTTCCAGTTCGGCGAGATCGTGCGTGACGATTTCAAGCCCGGCTTGTATTTCAAAATTCCTTTGATTCAAAACGTGCGCAAATTTGATGCGCGCATATTGACGCTGGACTCTGAGCCGGAAGAGTATCTGACCTCCGAAAAGAAAAACGTGCTGGTTGATTCGTACGTGAAATGGCGCATCGAGAATGTCGCGCGCTACTTCACCGCAACCGGTGGCGAAGTCACCAACGCCAATCAACGCTTGTCCGAGCTGATCAAGAACGGGCTGCGCGATGAGTTCGGTAAACGCACCATTCAGGAAGTGATTTCGGGCGAGCGCGCGCAAATCATGGACTTGCTCACGGTGCAAGCTAACAAGCTGGTGAAGGAGCTTGGCATTCAGGTGGTCGACGTGCGCATTATTCGCATTGAATACGCTGCGTCGATCAGCAACTCGGTGTATCAGCGTATGGAAGCCGAGCGTCAGCGAGTAGCGAAAGACCTACGTTCGCGCGGCGCGGAAGCGGCGGAAAAAATTCGCGCCGATGCCGACCGGCAGCGCACGGTGATCCTCGCTGAAGCGTATCGCGACGCGGAACGCACCCGCGGTGAAGGTGACGCTTCCGCATCTGAGATCTACGCCAAGGCGTTCAGTAAAAACTCCGAGTTTTATTCGTTCTACCGGAGCTTGACTGCATATAAGAAGACGTTTTCAGAGCGCTCCGACATCATCGTATTGAAGCCGGATTCGGAATTCTTCAAATACTTCAACAGCGCAAAAGGCTCACGCCGTTAACTCGCGAAATATTCATGCAGTGCCCTGCGTAAAGGTCATGAAATTTTCCGGATAAGGCGCAGGCGCAATGATTGATTGGGACGTGATGTGGGTGGCAACGGCGCTGATGCTGGTGATCGAAGGCATCATCCCGTTTTTAAAACCCGACGCGATGCGCAAAGCCCTGGCTATGATGGCGCAAATGGACGACCGCACCATGCGCATCAGCGGCTTGGTCAGCATGTTGGCGGGTGTGGTGCTGTTGTATCTCGTCAAGATTTGAGGGCGATCATCCTAGAAACCTCAGTTGACCGCTACAAGGCATAGGCAAGTGCATAGTGTCATTGAGATTTACAATTTAACCGGGCTTCATCCATTGGACGAGGCCCGCTACGGACTGCGGAGCACGCCCCGTTGGGCACATGGCATCGTTGCAACTCGTCCCACCCCGCGCAAAGTCAGCGCGGATGGGAATCATCGGAATAGCGTGCTATTCCTCGCTCGTTGCGCCTTGCCCTGCGCCCAACGTGTCGCACTCCGCAGCCCGTCCAACTGAGGTTTCTAGGATCGTGGGTACCGAACGTTGGCTATTACCGGAAGGTATTGATGAAGTATTGCCACCGCAGACGCACACCCTGGAACGCGTCCGGCGCGACGTTCTCGACATTTTTAATTGCTGGGGTTACGACCTGGTTATCCCGCCGCTTATTGAGTACCTGGATTCGTTGCTGACCGGCACCGGGTCTGATCTTGACTTGCAAACTTTCAAGCTCACCGACCAATTGAGCGGACGCCTGATGGGTGTGCGCGCTGACATGACGCCGCAAGTGGCGCGCATCGACGCGCATCGCTTGCGCCGCGATGAGCCGGTGCGTCTGTGTTATCTCGGCACCGTGTTGCGTACGCGTCCCGATGGCGCGGATGCCTCACGCAGCCCGATGCAAGTGGGCGCCGAGTTGTATGGCCACAGTGGTGCGGACAGCGACGTAGAAGTCATTCGGCTGATGTTGGCGATGCTGCGCGTCGTCGGCATCACGCAGGAAATTCATATTGATCTGGGCCACGTGGGAATTTTTCGTGGCTTGGCGCGCCACGCGGGTTTGAGCGGACCGCAAGAAGCGGATCTGTTCGACGCACTGCAACGCAAAGCGCGTGCCGAAATCAATGAGCAGGTTGCAGCGGTCAAAAACAGCCAGGCGAGGGATATGCTCGCTGGATTGATTGATTTAAACGGTGGCGCCGAAGTTTTGATTCAGGCCCGCGCTGCGCTTGGCGCGGCCCCACGTGCGGTGCACGACGCGTTGGATAATCTCGAACGCATCGCCGCGCAACTCCAGCAGCAGGGCGACACCTCGACATTATATTTTGATCTGGCAGAATTGCGCGGTTATCAATACCAGACCGGCGTGGTGTTTGCCGCCTACGTGCCAGGTCATGGGCAGGAAGTCGCGCGGGGTGGCCGGTACGACGACATTGGCAAAGTGTTCGGCCGCGCGCGTCCGGCCACGGGATTCAGTGCGGATTTAAAAACGCTGATTGCGCTTGGCACGCGCACCGCAGTGCCAGTGCGTGGCATTTTTGCGCCAGCAATGGATAATGGCGCCCTGAATGCTGCCGTAACACGTTTACGCCAGGCTGGTGAACGTGTCGTCTGCGGTCTTCCGGGGCAAGCAGGTAACGCGCGCACAATGCACTGCGACCGCGTGCTCGTACAGCAAGGCAATGAATGGGTCGTCACCAAAGAGGAAGCATAAGCCGTGGGTAAAAACGTAATCATTATCGGCACCCAATGGGGTGACGAAGGCAAGGGCAAGATTGTCGATCTGCTCACCGAACACGCGCGCGTCGTGGTGCGCTTTCAAGGCGGGCATAACGCCGGGCACACACTCGTGATTGGCGGCAAGAAAACCGTTTTGCATTTGATACCCTCCGGCATTTTGCGCGCGAACTCACTGTGCCTGATCGGCAATGGTGTGGTGTTGTCGCCCAAGGCGCTGCTCGATGAAATGGATACGCTGGAAAGCAACGGCGTGCCGGTGCGCGAACGCTTGCGCATCAGCGAAGCAGCACCGCTGGTGTTGCCGTATCACCAGGTCATCGACCAGGCACGTGAACGCGCCAAGGGCAACAACGCTATCGGCACCACCGGGCGGGGCATCGGCCCGGCCTATGAAGACAAGGTTTCGCGTCGCGCGGTGCGCTTGGGTGACATTTTCCACCGCGAACGTTTTGCCGCCAAGCTGGGCGAAGTGCTCGACTACCACAACTTCGTGTTGCAGCACTATTACAAAGTCGAGACCGTCAGCTTCCAGCAAGTGCTGGATGAAACGCTGGCGATGGGTGAGCGCATTAAGCCGATGGTCGCGGATATCCCGGAATTGATTTACCAGCAGCAGCGCGCCGGTGAGAGCGTGTTGTTTGAAGGCGCGCAGGGGACACTGCTTGACATTGACCACGGCACTTACCCGTTTGTTACCTCATCCAACACGGTTGCGGGCGGCGCGGCTGCGGGTAGCGGCGTGGGGCCGACCTGCTTCGACTATGTGCTGGGCATCACCAAGGCGTACACCACGCGCGTGGGCTCGGGTCCATTTCCCACTGAACTGTTCGACGATACCGGCCAATATATAGCGAAAAAAGGCCATGAATTTGGTTCTACCACCGGGCGACCGCGTCGCTGTGGCTGGTTCGATGCTGTGATGCTGCGTCGCTCCAATCAATTGAATGGCGTGTCGGGTTTGTGTATCACCAAGCTCGACGTGCTCGACGGCATCGACACCATCAGTGTGTGCGTCGGCTACCGCCGCAACGGTGTGGTAAGCGTGACCCCGCCGGTTGGTGCGGATGGCTACACTGGCTGTGAGCCGGTGTATGTCGACATGCCGGGCTGGAAAGAAAACACCGTCGGCGTGCGCAAGTACAACGAGCTGCCGACCAATGCGCGCGCGTATTTAAAGCGCATTGAAGAAATTACCGAAACGCCGATTGATATTGTCTCGACCGGACCCGACCGCGACGACACCATCGTGTTGCGACATCCGTTTGAATGAGTTTTTGTAGCGGGCGGCCCCGTCGGGATTCGGGGCAACAGCTATGCCGTTCTGCGCAAGGCCATATGAACCTAGAAACGGCAGTTGACCGCTGCAAGGCATAAGCAAGTGTATGTGACAGTTGAGGTTTGCGGTTTCGACGGGCTTCACCCTGTGGGTGAGGCTCGCTATGGCCTGCGGAGCACGCCCCGCTGTGCACATGGCTGCGTTGCAACTCGTCCCACCCCGCGCAAAACCAACGCGGATGGGAATCATCGGAATAGCTCGCTATTCCTCGCTCGTTGCGCCTTGCCCTGCACCCAACGTGCCGCACTCCGCAGGCCGTTCAACCGCCGTTTCTAGGTTGAATGATGGCGCTCCCCAAAACCAACTTCGCCCACCTGCAAGAGCACGACGCCCAGCTCGTGCGGCTCGGCAGGTTGGCGGAGCAATACTTTCCCGATGACCCCAACACCTCGCTGATGAAGGTGCGCCAGCTGGCCGAGCTGCTGGCGCAGTTGGTCGCGACCAAAGTGGGTCAATATAAGGCACCTGATGAGGCGCAGTACGAGCTGCTGCGTCGCTTGCAGGACCAAGGTATTTTGCCGCGCGACATCGCCCAACTTTTCGGTGAAGTGCGCCGTGCCGGTAACGCTGCAAACCA
>JANMQQ010000242.1:0-4985 GCA_031370545.1 Gammaproteobacteria bacterium | reverse complement strand
TTCACGAACCAGCGACAACATGGTGTCACAGGCGCTCGGGGTTGGGCCGCGACGCTTGGTTTCCCAGCGGTGCACCGGCATCTGACGTGTGGCGGCTTCCTTGTAGGCGGCGGTGGCCGGCACCACCGTGTCCAGAATGGTGATTGCGCCGGTGATCGCGCCTTTGGTGCTGGTTGAAAAGAATTCCTGGCGAATCGACGCGGCGATTTGCTTGGCGTCGGCGGTGCGGTCTTGGCGGTAAATGATGCCTTTGAGCGGCGGGGTCGGTGCGCCCATGTGGATCAAGGGTTCGAGGTGATCGAGCATTTGAATGGTGCCGCGAACAAATTCGCGTGCACTGAGTATTTCCGGTGGGATGGGTGATATCAGCAGATCGACCGCGACGGCGGCGGAGACCTGCAACGGCCCGAAAGCACCTTGGGTGTCGACGATAATATAGTCATATTGGTCATCGAGTTTTGCGAGCGCATGCTTCAGCCGGATGCGGCCGATTGAATCCTGGAGAATCCACTCGCGCAGCTCACCGGCGGGATCGTCACTGGCGATTAAATCGAGATTCTCGATCGACGTTTGGCTGATTACACTGGCGGAGGGTCCGCGCGTGATGAGTTCCGACAACCCATCGGGTGCTGTGTAGCGCAGCGAAAAATAACTTGACGCTGTGGGTTGCGGGTCCGCGTCGACTAACAATACACGCTGACCGAGATCGGCCAGAATGGCGCCGAGATTGACGGCCAGGGTGGTTTTGCCCGTGCCGCCTTTGGTGCTGATTACGGATAACTTGATGGCCATAGGCCCTCCCATGTGTCTTCCACGGTGTAGTTGCGATGGATTTTGGCGAGACGAGGATTTGGGTGGCGTGTTCCCATTCATGCAGTCGCTTTGCGGCTCGCTTCAATCTGTCGCTGAAGCCATTCCTGAATCTCAGCTTCCACCCATCCCACGGCGCGCGCACCCAAGCTCACAGACTGGGGAAACGTGCCTTGCGAGACGCGAAGGTAGATCGTGCTGCGGGATAAGCCGGTGCGGGTCTTGACAGCGGGAAGTCTCAGTATGGTGTGCGTCATCTTCAAACCTCTCTAAGCGATAAGGAACTTGAGAGACGCAAGGTAGTTGTGCGATTTGGGCGATAGAATCGCGGGACACGGTATGCTGTTGCGCAACACGCGCCAGAAGAATCAATGACTTGGAATACGCGCGCAGTGCCACTTTGGGGCACACCCAACGGATGGATCACCGAAAAATCCGGTGAAAAACAGCGGAGTAGTAGGTGGGCGAGTTGGGCGAAAACTTTCCGCCCAGCTTTTTACTTTTTCATGTGTTTGCGGATGGTGTCGGCGCTGCGTCCAGCGGCGATATTCAGCTTGGCAAGCTGCTGCGCGCACCACACGTCGGACATAGTCCGGTGTTGCTTCTTCAAATTGCGGTAGGCCTTCTGCCAACTTTCATACCTGGCCCGAGTATCCAGCTTGTGCGCGTCGCGTTTGGCGTTCCTCGGTGTGTAGCGATGGTCCGCCGTGGTCGCGGAATCCACCAGTTGGCGGATCATGGCGCCGTCAAGCGAATAGGCATCGCCGTGGTAGTCGATCAACTCGGCCAAGGGCACGCTGTTGCTCCCGGCGACCAAGGCTAAAACGCCGTCGGTTTTGAGGCATAACATCTGGCTGCGCTGGTCGCCTCTGGCAATGCCAATTTCCCAAACATCGGCACTGATCGCCCGCTGATCGCTGCGGCGCAATCCAAGGTGGTCCGCGATAAATCCGCACACCGCATCGGTGCTGCACTGCCACTGCGTCAGCCGTTCGGTGGGGACGGGCACACGGTTAATATCACTGCGCTTGTCGCACACGATGAACGCGGGCGGGTTGCGTTTTGTATTCGGCTTTGTATTAGGCAGGGAGTACACGGGCATGACACATTCACGCTCGCAACCGGGGCATACCGCGCTTCCGGCCGGGCGCGCCTTCGCAATCAGTCTTTTTGCTTTCATGGCCAAGACCGCTGCGCTCGGCCATCGGCTCAATTCATGGTCACTGACCAAGGCCACCGTGCCTCGCCCCATACCCACGCGCCCCAGTAGCTCAATGAGCGCGGCCTGGGGCGTCATGTCTCAACTATTTCCACTTCTTCCACCGATTCCTTGGGCTCGATGCCGGAGGCTTCCAGCATGTCGCGCAGTTTCAAGTCCAGTTCGTCGTATTTGAGCGAGCACGAATTGGGATGGGTGATGCGGATCGTCACCGCCTTCGCTGGCTTGTTAGGCATCCACCACAACCGAAGCCGCAAGCTCCACCTGTGTGACGTTGTACAAGTGCAACGGTATGGACTGACCGATCTTGTCGAGAAGGTTATAGACGGCATCCGGGTCTTGGGATGTATCAGCTTCCAGCGTGATGCGCTCGCCCTTGTTCACCCGCGAGGAAAGCCGCAATTTCTTCATGGTCACATTCTCAATGCCGCTGCCCACCGCGTAAGTGAAATTGAAGCTCTTCTGGCGTAGCGGATTCAGATCATAGACGCGCTCGTCTTGCGGGTCGGGCGGTAATTCGTCGAGCTTGAGAATCGTCGTGGCGAACATGGCCTGAAGCGGTTCGATTGCTTTGTAGGAACCGCGAAAATTCAGGTCGAGTGAGCCGCCCTGTTGCGAGTAGACGTAGATCACCTCGAACGCGGGATTGTGCGGGCGGCGGCCAAACTCTCCATCCACCCATTCAATGCTTTGCTGTGAATAGTCTTCGGGATAGGCGAAGAAGTAATCCAGCTCGCCACGGCGGAAAGGTTCCACCACGCAGTTATTGCCCCGGCCTTCGGTGTGGTGAAAGTAATCGCGAATCAAGTGGGCGAGTTGCCGAATACTGGCCTCATCAACCGCCGCCGGTTTGTGGCCCATATGCTTGCGCTTGCGCCAGTAGGGCAACGTGTCCGCATGATAGAAGCGGGTCGCACCTTTCCAGAAGTCGTTGTGGTCCAGGAAGGTGATCATCGCGCGCTCGAAATGATTCGCCAGCGACGCGAGCTTTGCAACGAATGCCGTGCGTGCATCCACGTCGTGCGCCAAGTGCCATTCCGCCGCGTCGATGATCGACCGGAAGCCCTACTCACAGCTCAGCTCGAAGATGTCCCGGAACGCCGCATCCATCGCGTTGCGCTCGCCATCGGGCAGGATCAGCCACGCCTCGAACAACTTGTCCGGTTTGGTCTCCTTCATGACCGAGAAGTCCAGATCGCCGAACAGCCCCTGCCCCTGAAAATAGCGGGCAAGTAGTGCATTCGTCATCTGCCGGAAAAAATCCTTGATTGAATAGTGCCGGGCCATGCGTCCCCCTCCTGATGGTGGAGGAATATCTCCATCGGATGGTGCCAGACTTTACGGTACATTGCAGCGTAATCCCAGCATCCCAATTGAGATGGGGGGATGGCCACCGCCAAGGCCACCACGCTGACCTACCAACTCGGTTAGCGAGCTGACCAAGTTGGTAGGTTAACGTTTTCGCAGAAGGGGAATTTGCCTTCGAGTCAGTGGTAAAAGATTTCTTTAACAACTTGCTGCTGACCTCGCAGTCACGACGCTGGCTAGAAAACACTCAAGCCCCGCGCCTTCGCCAGTCCGCGCCCAGCTTGGCAGAGCGCTGAAGCCTTTGCACCCTTGCCGGGTTTTACGCCCCGTTTCCGCCGCCGCTTCACCACTGAAAAATGTAAAGGTTGGTTCCCACTGCGCCGGATCGCGTGCTGACGGAACATAAGCTTCATGCAGCCGCGCCACATCGCGCTTGAGCCGCGCGTTATCACCCAACTGCAGCTTCTGCTCTTCGGTGGTCTGACTGTTCAATCGCGCTTTTTGCCGCCACGCGTGAAGCTGGGACTCGTGCAGGCCTAAATCTTTCGCCGTCACTGGAACACCGTCTTTCTGCGTCCGATCAATCGCTTGTTTCTTGAACTCCGCGCCGTACACCTTTCGAACTTGCTTCACTTCTTTCTTCGCTTTCATTGGGCACCTTGGATTAGGATTTTACCGGCTTATCCAGGTGTCCGTGACATCGGGGCAAGATCATTTTCCTTGCCCGTCTGCCAGTAACGCATCCGCCAATACTTCCGGCCATCAAGATAGACCCACAAATACAATCCATCGCCAGTCTTTGTTGTGTCTATGGTGATTTTCCACGACTTCAAGGAAGCGGAACGCGCCAGTCATACCATTGCCCAAACGCGAGAGCGTTTGCGGGTAAAGCCCGAATTCAAATTCAGCAAGTGTTGTGACGAATTCCGCGATGAATTCTTTCGCGCCGTCGCACCGCATGATTTTGTGGTGTGTGCAATTGTTGTTGAGAAGGAAAAAATCTACAGCCCTCACCTTCGGCAAAGTAGCGACAGTTTCTATAATTTTTTCGTGCAGTCGCTTATGAAGCATAATGACGTGCTTCGTGATGCGAACGTTAAAATTGACGGCAGCGGGGACAGGGAATTCAGGCGTGCTTTTGAATCTTACTTACGCCAACAAATTGGAATAGGGAAAGTCAAAAAGATTAAGTTCGTTGACTCCAAAAATGACAATTTGATTCAGCTTGCGGACATGGTTTGCGGAGCGGTCGCGCGGAAATACTCCCGGCGTGACAATAGGGATCGTTGGTTCGCAATGCTTCAGCGGAATATTAAGGACGTGTGGGAGTTCAAGTAAGAAAGGCGCCCTTATGTCCTAGCTTGGAGATTACCAAGCAAGTACGCCATACGGCGCCGGTTCGGAACACAAGGGCTGGGTACGTTCATTATCGTCACGGATGTTACAAAAATATAGATCAAGTCAGAAATATTTAAAGTACGGCGTCAATGACGGACGCGAATTTCTCGGGCGTGGGGTGCTGCAATCAAACGCGCCGGGCGTCTCTAGCAGGAAATAAATGTGGGGCTCAATGTGGGTCATCTTATAAATTCTGCGACCTTAATCTAATACAAAACAAATACTTATGTAATATATTTGGCGGAGAGGG
>JANMQQ010000194.1:0-10595 GCA_031370545.1 Gammaproteobacteria bacterium | reverse complement strand
GTATGTTGTTTGAAGCTTAATCGATTAGGCATAACCTATTGCTCGAACAGAGCATTCCTTCCCCCTACAATGGGGAAGGTGAGGATGGGGGTGATGATCAAAGCGGTGTGCTTGCACACCCCCATCCCGACCTTCCCCCTTGCAGGGGGAAGGAGCACTTCGATGTTCTCAGTCAGTATTATTTGCAATTTTAAAGTCCCATCAAGAGTGCATCACTTCACTTGAGGCATTTATTGCATAAGCGGCTATCGCCTGTTGGTAATGTTGCAATCCGTCGGTATCAAATACGCCCGCCTGTTTTTCCAAAAACAGGTTGAACACGGTGTTGCACTCCTGATCGAAAAAATAGACGCCGTGCCGGGTCTCGCTACGGCTCACGAACCACGCGTGCGTGACCGCAGCCCAATGCACGTGCAGATGGAAGTGCGCGTTCGTGACATTCAACCACTCGCCGCGCACTTCGAAATCGCGGCCGCGCAACGACATCTCGCTGACCGATCCGCCGGCCGAGCGCAGGCTCGCGCGCAGCGGTCCCCAGTCTGCGCTGGCGCGCATGACTTTATTCAAGTGTTGTGGGTCAATGGCCATTGCGCTATATGCCCCGGCGGGATCGGCAGCAGTTGCTTCGGCCAGCGCCGCCACGATCTCGCCCAGCGGCGCGCTGAAGTGTTGCGCGATTGAAGTCAAGGACTGCTCCTGGTGAGCGGGGTCACGCAGATGTTTGCGCACACACGCCTTCCATCCACTCAGGCCCATGGTCAAGGAGCGGCCCGCCTTTTCGCCTGCGTGAGTTTCACCGGTCAGCGCGTCGTATTTATTGGCGTAACCGCGCGGCGTGACCATCAAGTTGTCGCGCATGAAGGTGCTGCTGTTGCCGACCAGCACCGTAGTCAACATGCCGATGTCGCAGTCGGCCATATGATCGAGCGTGACCATCTGGATCTTCTGCGCGTCGCGATACGCCGATTTCACAATCGCCACCGGCGTGCTGGGTGCGCGGTGATTCAGCAAGATGCGCTGGGCCTCGACAATTTGTTGGGTGCGCCGCCCGCTCTTCGGGTTGTACAAGGCCACCACGAAATCGCCGCGCGCGGCGGATTCCAAACGGCGCGCGATCACCGGCCACGGTGTCAACAAATCCGACAGCGAGATCGAACAGAAATCGTGCGTCAGCGGCGCGCCGACCAAGGCCGCGCAGGCCGACAATGCGGTTGCGCCCGGCACCACTTCGACCGGGATGCCGCTCGCTGGCGTCCAGCCGGATTGCAGTAACACTTCGAAGGTCGGTCCGGCCATGCCGTACACGCCGATGTCGCCCGACGAAATCAGCGCGACCACTTTGCCCAGTTGTGCTTGCTCGTAGGCCTCGGTGCAGCGGTCCAGCTCTTCGGTCATGCCTTTGCGGATGACTTTTTTGCCTTCCAATAAGTCCTGCACCAGCTTGATGTAAGTCGTATAGCCGATGACCACATCGGCTTCGGCGATGGCGCTGCGCGCGCGAAACGTCATGTGCTCTGCTGCGCCAGGGCCGAAGCCCACCAAGTAAATTTTTCCAGTTTTCATTCCGCTATCCTCGCTATAGAAACGGTCGCGTTTTTGCCATCCGCGCCGCGATATTTATATTTCTCGACCAGCAAATCGTTGATGCCCGCGCGCGCGGCGAGCAAAGCTGCCGCCTCGGCGACCGCGGGCGTGCCCATATGTTTGCGCACCATCTCGGATGGATTGGGCACAGCGACACGCGCCAGTTCCTGCGCCGTATAAAAAGTCATGCTCCAAGCATGCGCCTGTGCCAGCGCCAGCAAACCGGCTTCATCGGATTTTTTATCGATGGTCGCGAGCGTCGTCACGGCCGTGCGCGCAACACCGGCCATCTTCAAGGCGTCGTCGACCGCAGCGTCCAGTGTTTGCAACGAGGTACCGCGATCACATCCGACGCCGAGCGTTACGCGCATCATTCCTGTCCAGCGGGCGGGCGATATACCACCAGCCGCTCGTCCAGTTGCTGCCATAGCGCGGTGGGAATCTCGCGCCGCGTGACCCACAACACCGCGCGGTGCGTAGCGAGATCGACATCTTCAAAACGCTCAAACAAACGAATGTTGCGCGGCAGCGGCGTGGGGCGCGTCCACCATTGACGTGAACCGGCATCTTGCACAAAAGCCACCGGCTCTTCATTCACCACGTGCGCCGACACGCGCGTGATGTTGAGCTTAGGCGCTTCAACTTGCCAGCCCAATTCACGCCCGAGAATGTCGACCGGAATGGTCTTGCCGACATCAGACGCCGTGGTTAGCACCGCAGTCGCCCCCAGCAATTCTGCGACGCGTTCGGCATACGCATTCGCACCGCCGACGTGACCTGACAACACCGGGATCACAAACTGCGCCGCATCGTCCACCACCAGCACGCCGGGATCTTCGTCCTTGGATTTCAGATGCGGCGCAATCAGGCGCACCACCGCGCCCAAGGACACGAAGAATACGATCTGGTCGTAGGCCGCAAACAAACCGGCGATCTGCGCGCTCAGTGCGCCGCTGTAGGGCGTCACCGTATTGGGCAGCGTGGCAACCTGCGCAGCGAATTTTTCCGAAACGATCACCTGCGCTTGCGGCATGTTTGGTGCGAGCCGGGTCAAGACACTTGCGCCGTGTTTGGTGATAGCGACTAGCGCCACGCGGGCATCGGTGTGATTTGTGCTCATAGCCTTCCTTATCTCGTGTCGTACTTCATCTATTTGAAACTTATCCTCGCCCCATTGGATTTATACGGGGAAGGAGTAAAACTCCCGGGGAAAATTATCTTTGCGATCTTGCAGGGGGAAGGGGTCTTGGCATTTTTACATTCCATAGATATCTAGACTTACCCTAGTTATGTTCAATGTTGTTCTGCGAAAATTGAGCGGCGTCGCGTGCCATTACCGAGGATTTACTGCGGCAACCGCGCACCACTTCGCCGCGGATGCGCTGTGGGTTGCGGATCAACAGCAACGACAAATAATTCACCTTCGTACCTTTAAGGCTCAGTACCTCGCGCACCACACGCTCTTCCGGCGCACCGGCTTTTTCGATGAAGCAACTGTGGTCCAGCAACGCACGGTGCTGTAATAAATCGATGATGTCGTCGAGCAGCGGTTTGACCTTGAGCAGCACCAAGGTGTCGAAATCCGCCAGCAGGCGTTCAACCATCGCTACTCCATAGGCGGCGGGCACGATGGCCAGGGTGTCGTCGCTCTCAGCGAGCGGCACGCCAAAGTGCGCAGCGGCGGCATGATACGAAGGCACGCCCGCAACGGTCTCGACAATTATTGAATCATCCAGCGCGCGCACCGCGCGCGCGAGGTAACCGAACGTGGAATAGGTGGAGGCATCGCCTTCGACCAGAAACACCACGTCGCGTCCCGCATGCATCATGTCAAGCACCGTGTGGGCCGCCCGTAGCCAATACTTGGCGAGGATCTCGGTGTCGTGCGTCATCGGAAAAATCAGCGGCGTGTGCTCGGCGGGCAACGCCAAATCGGCACGCAGCGCGATTTTCAACGCATAACTTTCGTCGCCTTTTTTGCGGATGGGGTAAGTCCAGTGCGCATTGGAATGCAGAGCGTCCCAAGCGCGACGCGTGATGAGTCCGGGATCGCCCGGCCCCAAGGAAGCCCCGATGAGTTTGCCTTTAATTGCAGCGTTCATGATTTTTTCGCCGAAATAATCCATACCGGGTTCTCCGCCGCCAAACGATGCATGTCCAAAATCGGTTGGCTGCGTGCCGCCTGCAACATCGTGACATCCCACGCCGCGCCGCCTGTTTTCAATGCCGCGAGTGCCAAGGCTTGATTTTCCAGCGTCACAAAATTCATTACCAGCCAGCCGTCCGGTTTCAAACGTCGCAGACACAGCGCGATCAACTCCTCTAACTCGCCGCCGGAGCCGCCGATGAACACTGCGTCGGGATTGGGCCAGGTCTCCATGCCTTGCGGCGCCTTGGCGTGCAGCAAGGAGTAATTAGTGATGCGCAAGCGTTCGCGGTTGCGCGCAGCGATGGCAACATCATCGGTATTTTTCTCAATCGCATAGACGTGACCGCGCGGACACAGCCGTGCCGCTTCCAGCCCGACCGCACCCGAACCCGCGCCGATGTCCCACACCACGCTGTCGTCGCGCAACTGCATGCGCGCCAGCGATACCGCGCGCACTTCACGCTTGGTGATGAGTCCCTTCTCAGGTTTACGCTGCTCAAAGCTTTCGTCGGCAAGGCCGAACAATACCGGGCCGCGTGCTGCGGTCGCGCGCCGTAGCATGACAATATTGGGGTCGGCGAACGTCTGCTGCGCGGCATCGGCAATACTTAGCTCGCGCACCACGCGTTCGTCAGATTGCAACACGCGTTCGACGACGGAAATATGCCAATCTGCGTCCAGGCGTTCGGCCAGCAGCATGCGCGCGATGCGCGCCGGAGTATTTTCCGGGCTGGTGAAAATGCCCAGCAGCGTATGGCGTTGCAGGTCTTGCAACAAAGAGTAAAGACCATGTTCCGGCCCGTTGCCAGCCGACCACTCGCCTGCATCTTTGCTGTGCACCGAGGCGATGTGCGCGTCTTGCCACGCCCAGCCCATGCGTGCAAAAGCCAATTGCAGCGTCGAGACATTCGGTAACACCACACACGCGTCACTGCCCAGTTTGCCGATGAGATAGTGGGCGACGCCGTGACAGAGCGGATCGCCGGTCGCGAGCACCACGACCTTCAAGCGGTCGGCGCGCGCCTGTGCAATCCACGCCGGGACTTGCGCAAGCTTGCCAGTGAGATCGAAAGTTTTAGCATCGTGACGCAATAGCGCTGCAAACAATGTCAACACGCGCGTTCCACCGATAACCACGTCGGCAGTCTTGATATGTTCAAGCGCCGCCGGTGCCAATCCGTCCGTACCGTTGTCCAGCACGCCGATGATGATGCAGGGTTCAGTCATGTTTCACTCCGCGACAAATCCGCCAAGCGTTGCGTAGCAACACAACGCCTTATTTTTTTGAGATTGACACTCATCACTCTGTGCGACGCTTCCAACGAAGCGGATTTCTACTGCCATGCATGACTGCGACAACGACGACCGAAGTAGTTTCCACACGGTAATAAACTCCAAATGGAAACCGGCGCGTTACCGCGCGCCGTGTGTTTCTATGCACAAGCGGGTAGATCAAAGGTGTTTCCGCAATGGTTGATAAGAGCGAAAGAACCTCGTCAAGAAAGTTGTGCCCTAATTGCGGCTGTTGCTCTTCATACCACAGCGCCGCATCGGCCAAATCCAGCTCCGCTTCCGGACGGAGACGAATTTCAAAAATCATAGTTTGCGCCGGATGTCGGTCACGGCGTCGCTCGCCAGGCGTCCACGATTCTTATCCACTTCGTAAGCATCAAGCCGGCGATCAAGTTCCGCCTTTTGCTCAGCTGTAAGAGGTAACGCTTTTTGGTCCGCTGCGATACTGTCCCACAAGTCCTCAACGACCCGAATTCGTTCATCAAGGGGTAAATCTTTTAGCTTCGCACTCATGTGGTGTCTCCAGTCAAGCAAGTTGATGTAAATGTAATTATCCCCTGAATTGCCTTTAATAATAGGGAAAGGTGACTTTCTATACCCACCCTGCATCAAGTACGGAACCGCCTAAGTAACCGCCATTCAGCTCACTCATGATCATTCTCCGCAGTCTCGGTCAACTTGTTGCCATCGAAGTCGCATACCATCACGCGTAGAAAGAATTGATCTGGGTAACGTGCCTTCAATGTTTGGATCGCACGCAGTGACAATTCCCGGCAGAACGCGTGGGTCAAGCCCAGTTCCGCGAGCCGCTCGCTGGCATAGCGCGCGGTTTCGTCATTACGGATATCGGTGCAGGTCTGCGCGTCGGCACCGATAGTCGCGGCGATGTCGGCGAGCAATTGGGTGCTTACAGCAGCGCGTCCGGCATGGGTGATGGTTTCGCCCTGTGCGATCTTGGTGAGCTTGCCGACCATGGCGCCGATCACGACATTTTTTATTCCGGCGCTCACCACGGTATCCAGCGCGGGTTTTAAAAAGTCACCCATCTGCACAAAGCAGGTCTCGGTCAACTCAGGCAATTCGCGGATCATGAATTTCTCGGTGCGCCCGCCGGTGGTCAGCACCACGGTGTCTAGACCTTGACTAGCGGCGACTTCGACGCCCTGCACCACACTGGCGCGAAACGCAGCGGTGGAGTAGGGATGCACGATGCCGGTGGTGCCCAAAATCGAAATGCCGCCGATGATGCCCAATCTGCTGTTCAATGTCTTTTTAGACATCTGCTCGCCTTCGGGCACCGAGATCACCACTTCCAGTCCGCAGCTATCCAGCAACACACCGGCGGCGGCACGCACGTTTTCTTCAATGTTACGACGTGGCACCGGATTGATCGCCGGGCCGCCCACCGCCAAACCCAAACCTTGGCGCGTGATGGTGCCCACACCCACGCCGCCTTTCAGCACCACTTGCCCCGGCAAGTCGTATAACTTGCGCACGTCCGCAGTGAGATGCGCGCCATGCGTGCAATCGGGGTCGTCGCCCGCATCCTTGACGACCACCGCATGCGCGTGAGTACGTTCGCAAAAGCCTTCAATCACCGCGAAATTCACCCGTTGCTCATTCGGCAAACAGCACTCAATCACGTCGGGCACACTCCCGGTTACCAAACCGAGCGTTGCAGCGCGCGCCGCCGCCGCCGAACAGGCGCCGGTGGTAAAGCCTTTACGCGTACCCTTTTTTTTCTTTTCTTCCATTACTCTGAAAATCTCGTCCACATCTGTCTGGTTCCAATGGCATAGGCAGCGCCGTACACCAAGCAGATCAGCGAACTCCAAATCAAAAAGGTGTCGACGAGCTCGGGCTTGACTAAATACGCCGGGACCAGCGCAAGACCTCTGAGCAGATAGATCGCCGAAATGATAACCAGACTCGCTTTAAGAAACGGGAGCCTACGGCGCAGCAGCTCCGCGCCTGAAAAAGCATAAAGGCCCCAAATAAACAACACGAGCGCAATGCCGAACGTCAGTACGGCCGGATACCACGAGCCTTGCTCCGCCATGACCGCGAGTTCTTCGCCAGCGCCGAAGAAGCGGTACCATTTTGGGCCGCCCACGATAATGCCAATATGCAGCAGCGCGGCAAGCATGCTTAGCCCTCCGCCCAATACCAAAAACTTGTTTGCATTGTTCAAGGATGATTCCTTTCGGCTGGCGTTGGTCGGATGAGTGGACCCAACACTATGTTGATTTCTCGGCCGCGCGCGCTTCGGCCAACGCCAACAGCGCGTGGACCGCCGCGACCACCAGCGTGGAACCGCCCTTGCGCCCGGTCGTGACAACCCATGGCACATCGCGCAAACCACTCGCCGCTTCTTTCGATTCCGCCGCCGAAACAAAGCCCACCGGCATGCCGACGATCAAGGCGGGGCGCAGCGCCTCTTCTTCAATCAAGCGCACCACTTCCAATAATGCGGTCGGTGCATTGCCTACGGCGATAATCGCGCCCTGCAATACGCCCAGTGCATGCGCCTTGCGCATGGCTTGCACGGCGCGCGTGGTGTTTTCCATTTTGGCTTTTTCGATCACGTCGGCGTCGGCGATGTATTGATAGGTGCGGATGCCAAAGTGCGCGAGGCGCGGTTGCGACAGTCCCGCCAAAATCATTTCCACGTCGGCGACCAGCGGGGCGCCGCGTTGAATGGCGTTGATGCCCGCTGCGATGGCGTTCGGATGGAAGCGCGTGAGTCCGTTGAATTCAAAATCCGCCGTGGCGTGAATCATGCGGCGCACAATTTGCCATTGTGCGTCGCTGTAGTGATGCGTGCCCGCTTCGCGATCGACGATGGCGAAGGAATCGCGCTCGATGCTTTGCCCGGCGCGCGTGAGTTGTTCGGTGACGATATTGGTGCTCATGCCGGGACCGCGTGGGTGTGATGCGCGTGGTCATGGCTATGGTCGTGATCATGCGGTGCAGGAATGTGCTCCGCAGGTGGTGGGGCGTGGTCATGACTATGGCCGTGACCGTGTTCCTCCGCTACCGCTCGATATTTGCAGCCGTCGCATTCCATCATCCCGGCTTCGGGCGTTTCGTCTTCACCGCGTGCGGCGTGGACGCGTTGCTCGACCAGCGCGAAGATTTCCTCTTCAAAACCGAAATAGTTCGCAAGGCCAAAACGAATCTGCGGATACTGCACGCGTAAAGCATCGACCTGGCGCTTGATGCGCTCGATCAAGGTGCCGGTGTACAGGTAATAGGGCAGGATGGCGATCTGCGTCATGCCGAGTTTCGCATGGCGCTGCACCGCCGTTTCCACCCGCGGATAAGTGATGCCGGTGAAGGCGATGTCGACCAAGTCGTGATCGGTCTCTTCGAACATCCAGCGCGCCAGCTTGGCGACTTCGCCGTTAGCGACTTTGTCCGACGAGCCACGTCCGAGCAGGATGACGCCGGTGGTGTGCGGGTCCGGCATGTCCAGGGATTTCAACACCTGACTCAGATTGCGCTTGAGCAGTTGGAAGATGGGTTCGACGGCGCCCAGGTGCTTCATGTAGACAAATTCCACGGCCGGATTACGCATGCGCGCTGCTGCGATGTGCGCCGGGATTTCCATTTTCACGTGACCGGCGGCGTTGAGCACCAGCGGCACGACGATGACTTTGCCGCCATGGCGCGCGGCGCGATCCAGACCTTGATCGAGCAACACATCGGCGAATTCGATGAAACATACTTCGATGTTCCAGCGGGGTTGCCGCGTGCGCCATTGCGCGGCGAACGCTTCGATTTCATCGTTGCCGTGCGCGTCGCGCGAACCGTGCCCGACCAATAAAATTGTTTCGTTCATGAGGCTTCCTCTCGCTCTTCTTTGACGCCGCGCCGAAAACGGTGCGTAAACGTGGCGTCGTATAGTTTGGATTTTTTCAATGTCGGCCAATGGCGCGCGCCCAAGGCCGGGCTCACGATGATCATGGCTTGACTGTTAATTTTGGCGGCGCGGCATTGCTCGCGGATGTCTGCCAGGGTGCCACGTACGATCAATTCTTCATCCGGCCAGCTCGCCTTTTGCACCACCAGCACCGGCGTGTCTTCACGCCAGCCTGCTTCCAGCAAATCGCTCTTCACCTTGCCCAGCAAAGTAATGGATAAAAACAAACACAGCGTGCTGTGATGGCGCGCCAATTCGACCAGCGATTCGCCGGGCGGCATCGGCGTGCGGCCTTCGACGCGCGTGAGGATCACCGTCTGGGTAATCTCCGGTAAGGTCAGGCTTTCTACCGCTGCTGCGGCCGAAGCCATCGCCGAGGAAACACCCGGCACCACGCCCACGTCGACACCCGCTGCATCCAGCGGCTGCACCATCTCGATTAACGCGCCGTACAGCGAGGGGTCGCCGGTTTGCAAACGCACCACGGTCTGATGTTGCTGCGCTTGTTCGATCAGCCACGCGGTGATTTCTTCCAGTGCCATGTCTTTAGAATCACGGATTACACAATCCGCTTTGGCCCAGCGCATGGTAGCTACGGACACCAGCGACCCGGCGAACAGAATCGCACCGGCGCGCGCGATTAGGTCTCGACCTTTAACGGTCATCAAATCCGGGTCACCCGGACCTGCACCGATGAACCACACTTTGCCGCTGGTCACTGCGCCCATCTCCGGTGAAAGAAACCGAACAGGCTGCCGAGCGCCAGCCAAAACACTGCGTTTGCGATAAAAGCTGCGACGATGAATGACTGTGCTAATTCAGCGGGAGCGATTCCCCCGGGAACCTCCGGTTGCGGCGCACCGATAAAATGCGGCGCGATCAACAACACCACGCCCAGCAGCTTGGCTGTGCGCCGCGCAGAAAAAACCATGAGTGCTAAACCCGCGGCGGTGCAACCCACGGTGGCCAGCCACCACAGTTGCCGCTGCGCCAATTCCGCCGCTTCAGTGCCCGGCACTTCCGGCGGTAAGCCCAAGGACGGCGCAACAAAGAACACGACATAACCCGCAAGGCCCCACAGTAACCCCGAGCGCCAAGTGAGCGTTGTCGCGCGCAGGGTGAGGGCTGCGCCCAATAGCAACGCATAGCCCAGCGCCACCACGATGTTGGCGGCGGTGGTGAACAAGTTACGTTGCCAGCCGTTCTCCGGCTGCCATGCTTCATGCTCATGTCCGGCGGAAGTTACCGGGTGCGCGGCTTCGGCCGCTTGCTCATAAACTTCGGCTTCGAGAATCAGCGGTACCACTTGGATATGCTGGAGCAGTGTGAGCAACACGCCGGCCAGCAGCCCGCTGAATGCCGCCGGGATCATGATCGTCTTGAATGTTATTTTGCCCATGGTTGCTTCCGGATAGTGAGTCACGCGATTTGGAATTTATTTCCGGGTGCATGACAGTGAAAAATACATCCCTGCGTATGACAACAAAAACGAAGCATCTCTTCCCCCTGCAAGGGGGAAGGTTGGGATGGGGGTGTGCCAGCACACGGTATTTTCTATCACCCCCATCCTGACCTTCCCCCTTGCAGGGGGAAGAGATGCTTCGTTTTTGTTGTCATACGCAGGGATGTATTTTTCACTGTCATGCA
>JANMQQ010000164.1:0-28833 GCA_031370545.1 Gammaproteobacteria bacterium | reverse complement strand
GGCGAAGTTCAGGCCAAGGGGCCGATGCCAAATATGAGCGTCATTACCCCGGCAGGCACACATTCCGGCGCGGGAAGGAACACGAGATATGGCAGCTCCAGGCGCGGCGACGGACTGCACGCTTTGCTGAGCGAATTAAAAACCTCCCTGGTTGCGCTACAACAGCATGTCGCTGCCATGAAGATGGGTACGGCAGGACTCACCGCACAAGTGACTCACGTAACAACAGCGCTCAATCAGGTGGAAGCCGATGTCAATATCGAGCCCCTGCGCACCAATGCTGGGATACGCAGGCGGCACGGCGGGCCGTCGGTGTAAGTTGCGGCCGACGACTTCGCCTCATAGCCCGTTTGTACTAGCTCGTCTGGCCATATTTCACTAATCCATCAGCTTGATTCTTACTGTGCGCAAAAGTCGCATAGTGCACAAACACATCGCGTGTGCCTGCGCGGTGCCACTTCTTGAATTATCTAACGCTGGAGAATTACGCCATGAAAACAAATTTGAACATCACGCTGGGAATGTTGCTGGCTACCGCATCAATGAGTGGAGTTGCTTATGCGAATTGTCCTGCCGGGCTCTCGGCGGAAGAACGGATTTCTTGTATCCGTATCGAAGGTGCAGGCGTGTTTTATCAAGACTACTTGGCAGATCGCGCCGAGCTTCTTGCACATGCAATTTCAGAGCGCACAGCGATTTCGAACCAGGACATTGCAGTCAAGCGTCAGGACTTGAATTCAAAAGACGATGTCGAAGAGAAAAAATTTTCCTCGTCACTTGGTCGGTAATGAATGAATACGCTGGGACAAACGGAATCACTGCGACGGGTTTAGAGGCCGTTAATCAACCTGGAGAAATTTTCGCCATGTGCAGCGCGATCTTGCTAGTGCTGGGTATTGCGTCATTTGTCAGTTACATCAATGGTCTGGATATTCTTGTAGCGGTATTTCAGATTTTGTTGCTGTTGGTGTTTAAGAAAGTGTGCATCGCCAAAAGTAGGTGGGACTCGGTCGGTCATCAAAAAGCAATTTATGCTGATTTTCCAAAGTCCCAAGCAACTCAAACACTGCGGAGAAATGCACAATGAAAACGCCGTTATCCGTCGCGGCTCTCGCGCTTGCATGGTCGCAGTGTATTGGTTCGCAAGCTACGCAACCGCATTCACACCGCAGCCAGACACAACGACACACGACATTGTGGAAAAAAACCGGTAGCAACAAGCGCGGTCCCAGCGCCGACGCGACGACACTCGTTGATCGGGCAGCAAGCGACACTCAGAGTAATTCGACACGTTGAAGACTTGCAACGCCACGCCATTGCCATGGGGTGGAGCAACTGGGATCAGGCGCCGGATTACCACTTTTCTAACCACACGGAGAACTCATGAAATATTGTCAACCTGCGTTCATTGCCATACTTTTTTTTGCATTCGTAAATCCGGCCTGGAGCGGAGTGCCGCAGGGAGTGCAACGGAGCAATACAACCGGCCAACTAACCAACTTGCGTGCGCCAACCAATACAACAAATTCCGCAGCCAATGACGAATGCGCTCGGATGGCATCGTTGGAAAAAGAGATTGCATCGCTGCGTGCCCGCGTCGACGACATGCTTGATGAGCTGCGCGTGCGTAGCGCTGGCGAAAAGTAATTCCTTCCGTCAAATGGGCCGTGCGGCTACAACTGCTTGGATTCAGTATGGTCACTTATCCGCCTGTCCAGTCCGCGCAAAGCGTCCTGACTCAACATTTTAAAATCCTCCCGCCCTTCTTTCTGCAACGCGTGCGGTTCGCGGTGAACCGCACGCGATGCAGCAATGCATTGTGTGTCGTTGCGGAAGTCAGCATGAAGCGCTGTTTCGGGATGGCGAATATGTTGCGCTGCGAGTTGAGGGGCATCATGCCGAACATATTTGTGCGTTTGCGCGGCGCCATGAAACACGCCTGATCATCGTAGTAGTGCAACGCTTAGTGAGTGCCTTGGGGGCATCGCCGGGTAATTTGCCCATCGGTGGACGTTGGAGCACAACCTGGATACAAACACCGATGCTGGCGTCGCGCTCATCCGGCGAGAATGTTCTTAGCGGGCGGCATTTAACAGTAGGAAATAGAATTAATTTGAGCGCACAAGAAGTTTTTGCTGTCGCTCCATTTTCGGTATTATATTTTCCCTTAGCGCAGACGACCGGTAGTGCTGACACATCTTCGATGCATCGTGCTAAAACCCTGCGAATGTACGAAGACGCACAGACGAAGCCCCGTTGGCGCCGCAGGCTTCGGCCCGTGAGATTAAAAAGTTGCGCATGCCAATATACAAGGTGTCGCATCGAACCATGGAACGTAGAAGCTATTTAAACTCGGTAATCACGAGTTAAATGCGTGTAAAAGCGCTTCAAGGGGCAAGGGATAGGAGCTAATACCATGGCATCACCAAACAGCACCACTCTTCTGATCGACGCTCCCGCCGGGCGCCATTTTGCTCAACTGCATAAAGACCCGCAAGTCCTTGCCGACGCAGTCGGAGTATTTGTCGAGACCGGGTTACTGCGCGGCGAAGCAGTTCTGATCATCGCCCCTCCTTATCAGATTCCCTCCTACCTGCAATGTTTGCAGCACTCGGACAAGCCCATGCAAATGTGGCAGAAAACCGGACAACTCACTGTGTTAGATGGCCCATCGCTGATGGGTCGTTTTATGAAAAACGATATGCCGGTGTGGGAAGAGTTTCGCGAGACGATCGCTCCAGTACTTGAGGACCGGATGTCTGGCCAATGGAAGGGCATGCGGGTGTATGGCGAACTCGTCAACGATCTTTGGCGGGCTGGTCATACTGCAGCGGCAATCCGGTTGGAAGAATATTGGAATGAGCTGGCGCGGCTGTACCAGTTCTGCCTGTTCTGTGGCTATCACGTCGACTGTGTCAACGAAGCGGCCTACATCGACCCGCTGCATGAAATTGGTCGTACTCACACCGATATCCTGTCCACCAAAGAGGATGATCACTTGTGGAGTGCGCTGAATTGCGCGGCCAAAGAAGTACTAGGAATTCCGTTGTCGCAGATGATGATTTATTCCGGCTGCCAGGGCCATGTTGGGGTAGAGCAGCTATCGCGCGGTCATCAAGCCATGCTGTGGATTCAACGCAATATGCCCGAAACGATGAATCTCGTACTCAAACGCACCCGCGAGATTTACGCCGCCGATGGCCCGAATCTCACCAGAGCGTGGCAACGACCAAGCGCGGTCTATCCTGTAGTTAAAGATAACTAGCATCGACGCGCGCGGTGTTTCGTGTCCGACCCTCATATTGCTCGGTTAAGCGCGAACGAGCCGTCCTTTTCCCTGCAACGTGGAACAAAAGTAAAACAAGGTAGCGTGCGCCATGCGCACGACGTTCGCACGGCGCACGCTACAAATCTAACTGCTCGCCTCTCCCCATACTTAACCGAGGGACATGAGGGTCAGACTCCAAAGCCTGATTCCGGCATACCATTTCGCTCAAATGTTCCCGTGTTTGATATTTTTATTTATTAAAGACTGGTGCGTTACCGTACCGAGCCAAACCACTCATCGCATCCACACTGGGATCATTATCTTGACAATAACTTTGGACCAGCGGAAATCCACATACTTCAAATTTATATTTCCAGAGCGGGTGGGTAAAACTGCTGGTTCCCGGCATTGGCAGATGATAGAGCGTTATTCATGGTCAACAATCCATACACGTTTTTCTGATACCGGAGATAAAGTATGAGCCAAGGAATTCGAGATAACTATTCCAGCATCAGCGGCGAGATCCGCAGACCTGATTTGCAAGATGACGGGCCTGGGCCGGAGCTGATGGGCGCCAGCACTCTGATTGGCGACAGCGTCGTCAACCAGAATGGCGATGATTTAGGTGACTTAAAAGAGGTTATGGTGGATATGCGCAGCGGTACCATTGGGTACGCGGTGTTGTCATTTGGTGGTTTTCTCGGGATGGGAGACAAGCTTTTCGCGGTGCCTTGGGATGCGTTGACGCTGGACACGGTAAATAAACACCTGGTCCTGAACGTCGATAAAAAGCGCCTCGAAGACGCGCCAGGATTTGACAAGAACCGCTGGCCGGATATGGCAGACCCGATTTGGGAAAATGAAATCCACACCTACTATGGAACGCGCGCCAACAGCCGTAATCTGGGTGTCGACGACGAATCACGGATGTAATACACGCGCAGTTTTGAGGTGGACGCCGCACATCCGTGGACCGGATGTGCGGCGTAGTTTTGTCTGGCGAAGACCCTTTGGATGACTGAAACAATCGCCCGGTTTTATGACGTGGCCGACATGCTGCTATCCCAAAAGCATTATGGAATTACCGAATGCTTGGGGCACAATGGCGCGTCGTTTTAAAACTGCCAGGATTTCCAATGGCCTTTGATATCGTCCGTCTGTCAGCGGCGCAGCTCGTCGGCGTCGTGAGTTTCCGATAGTGATGCTGTCCTACAGTAATTTTTCCTGGTCCCGACTGTTTCCATTTCTGTTGTGGCGTGGCCTGTTCACTCGCGAAACTCTGCGGGCGGATCTGCTCGCGGGCTTAACCGGCGCGATCATTGTGCTGCCGCAAGGAGTGGCGTTCGCCACCATCGCGGGCATGCCACCGGAATATGGCCTATATGCCGCGATGATTCCGGCGATTATCGGCGCATTGTTCGGGTCGTCATGGCACTTGGTGTCTGGTCCGACGACAGCGATTTCAATTGTCGTGTTCAGCGCCATCAGTCCATTGGCCGAGCCGGGCAGCGCGCAATACGTGTCGCTGGTATTGACCTTGACATTTATGGTCGGCGTATTGCAGCTCATCATGGGCATTGCGCGTCTGGGTGTGCTGGTGAACTTCATTTCGCACACGGTGGTGATTGGGTTTACTGCGGGTGCGGCGATTTTAATCGCGTCGAGCCAGTTCAAGAATTTCCTGGGCATTAAGATCGCGCAGGGCAGTTCGTTTTATCAAACCATATCTACGATGTTGAGCCAGCTCGGTGATATCCAGCCATGGGTACTTACCATCGGAATGGTTACGCTGGTGAGCGGAATTCTGGCGAAAAAATTCACACCAAAATTTCCTTACATGATCATTGCAATGTTGGTGGGCAGTCTGGTTGCGGCTGTGATTAACTTGATGTTGGGGGTCGATACGACGCATATCCGCACGCTGGGTTCTCTGCCTGGCACATTGCCGCCGTTATCGTGGCCGGATTTTTCACCGGCGACATTAAAAGAACTGGCCCCATCGGCGCTGGCGGTATCCATTCTGGCGTTGACTGAAGCCGTGTCGATTTCGCGTGCGATTGCGATCCGCTCGCACCAGCGCATTGACGGCAACCAGGAATTCATCGGGCAGGGGCTGTCGAATCTCGCCGGGAGTTTTTTTTCCGGCTACGCCTCCAGCGGTTCATTCAATCGCAGCGGTTTGAACTACGAAGCCGGAGCCAGAACGCCGCTTGCGTCAATTCTCGCTTCGTTGTTTCTCGCCGGTATTTTGCTGCTGGTTGCGCCATTGGCGGCGTATCTGCCGATTGCCGCCATGGCGAGCATTCTGTTTTTGGTGGCCTGGGGATTGATCGACTTTAAACACATTAAAATTATTATCAAGACCAGTCGCCCTGAGACCGCCGTGCTGGCAACGACGTTTCTGTCAACGTTGTTCCTGAATCTTGAATTCGCCATCTACGTCGGCGTGATTCTGTCGCTGGTGTTGTATCTGAAACGTACATCGCGGCCGCACATTGTCGCCCGCGTTCCTGACCCGCGTACAGAAAGCCGTTTGCTGGTCACCGACGCGACCTTGCCTGAATGTCCGCAGCTGAAGATTATCCGCATCGACGGCTCGGCGTTTTTTGGTGCAGTGAATTATGTCCAGGAAACTTTGCAAGATATTGGCGTAGGCAGCTCGTCCCAGAAGCATGTGCTGGTGATCGCCAGGAGCATCAACTTCGCCGATATCGCGGGCACTGAAATGTTTGTGCAGGAGGCGATAAGGCGGCGCGCGATTGGCGGCGGTTTGTATTTTTATCAGCTAAAAGATCAGGTACGCGAGATGTTCCAGCGCAGCGGTTACATGGCGACGATTGGTCCTGAGAATATTTATCGCTCCAAAACCGATGCCATCCAGTCAATCTTCGCCAAGCTTGACTACGACATTTGTAAACGTTGCGACAAACGCATTTTTCTTGAATGCAAACAGATTCCGTTCGAAGGCAGCTTGAGTTCCACTCCAGCCATGCCGTAGCATGCCCTGCGTCCTCCCTCATCGGATTTTAGTCACCGCATGGTTTCCTACACCATCAAGCTTCTTGAGGACGACCTGTACGTCGTCGACCAGGCGTTCGAGTTGTACGGAGCGGAGCTTGGCATTCGCATGACGATCATCCGTGGTGACAACCATGATCTGTGGTTGCACTCGCCGGTGCGATTCGGCGCGAATCTCGCAGCGCAGATCGCGACATTGGGCACGGTGCGCTCGATTGTTTCTCCCAGCAAAATGCATCGTCTGTTTCTGCCAGAGTGGCTGGCCGCGTATCCGCAAGCTGTGCATTACGTGCCGATGGGTATGACGCTGCACGCGCCGGGCGGCAAGTTGCCAACCACTCTAGCTCAGACCCCACCGAAAGAATGGCAGGGGCAGATCGAGCAGCTTGAAGTGCAAGGCATTCCCGAGTTGAACGAGCTGGTGTTTTTTCATCCGGCCACGCGCACCCTGGTCTTGACTGATTTATGTTTCAACATCCGCGAAGGCGAGTTGTGGACTCGCCTGATGTTCCGGCTCAATGGTGCCTGGGACCGTTTTACGCCCACCCGCATTTTTCAGCGTTTTATTCAGGATCGCGTGGCGTTTCGTGGGTCCATCGACCGCATTCTGCGTTGGGATTTTGACCGCATTATTGTTTCGCACGGTGAGATTGTTGAGCGCGACGGCAAACAGCTGTTCCGCGCGGCGTTCGAGAATCTGCGATAATCACCGACATCTTACGCGGTCGTGGATGTAGGTCGTGAGCAAGACATATTCTTTGATCTGGATGGGCCTGGTGTTGACGGGATGCATGTCAGTCAGTCCGTACGACACGTCGCCTGATAAATCTGCGCATCTTGTGGGTCGCCGCGCGATTTTAAGTGCGCAAGGCAAAGAGTTTGTCTACTTTGCCCAGCTCGACAAACTGGACTTGCGTGACCGCTGGTCTGATTACCCGCATGATCTTTACATTCCCCCCGGTTATCACACGCTTGTGGTGACTTGTGAATGGCATTCAACTCTTACCAGTGGCCCTCCGATCACGGTTGCACACCGTATCCGGCAACGTTTTATTTTGGGGCATGAATACGACTTCAGTAGTCGCCCGGTCGGGCAGGGCCTGTGCGAAACCACCATGGTGGATCTCACCGTAGAACTACGTAAGGCCGAGGCCAGGGAAGCTCAGCCGACGCCACCGCCCAAGCAGGAAAAGAAGGCTGAAAAAAGGCGTTGAGCAGAACGCGAACCAAGCACTACCCAAAATCGAATTAATTGGGGCATGATGCGCTGCCTGGGGGTCAATCTGACCGTTTAGTCACTTGGAGAGCAAGACGATGTTTCTGCAACGGAGTGTAGTTTTGTGTGTGTTACTTGCGGGTTGCGCCAGCACGGCGGGACTCAAAGAAGGAGCCAAGGACGCAAAGCTGGTGGGTATGCGACTGCCGCTGATCAGCGACGGCATGATGCAAGCGGTGTACTTCACCCAGCTGGATGCACGTGAACTGCGCAACGTGTTTAATCAATATCCAGCATCCATTACGGTATCGTCCGGCAATCACATGGTCACCGCCATATGCGAGTGGCGTTCATCGTTGGGTGAAGCGCCAGTTGCCAAAAACGTGCGGCGGTTTCGTATGGACCTCGACCCCGGTCGTACTTACCAGTTCACCAGCAGTTTTGAAGGTGGCGGTCAGTGCCAAACCAGCTTTGAGGAAATTACCGACCGGAAGCCTGATCCGCCGGTCGCTCAGGAACGGCCCTGATATTTGTCTGGCTCAGCCCAGCACGATGCCCAGATAAAGAACATACATGGCACCATTCACGCTCAGGTGCCATACGCGTAACGGGCCGCGTGCGTGCATCACCCGTAGCCATAACGCCGCAGCGAAGGTGATCACGACGCCTGCGAGTACTTCAATTTGTGGCGTCCATGGGGTGAGCATGATGCCAATCGCGGGCAACAATGTGCCTTGAAACACCATTGCTCCCGTGATGTTGCCAAATGCCAGCGTGTCCTTATGACGGCGTATCCATAAAATGCTGTTCACTTTTTCGGGCAACTCGGTGGCAATGGGAATAATCAGCAGCGACAGCAGCAGAGCCGAAATGCCCAGTATCACGGCGGCTTCCTGCACACCGTTGATAAAGCCTTTGGCACCGGCAATCAGCAGCCCCACACCGAGCAATAGCTGAATCACAATGACCAGCATGTTGCAGGGCAAGCCGAGGCGGGTGAGAAACATTTTTCCTTCCGCTTCGGTGCCGTGACCCTCTTGAACCAATTGGCGCGAAGCGCGTAGCGTCACCACGACGTAGGCAAAGTAGATCAGCACCATGCCAATCGCTAATGCAGCGCGCACTGCCGTAATCTCGTGGGGTACGAACAGCGCCACGCCTGCCAGTGTGAACGCGAACAAAAAGAAATTCAGATCACGCCGCAAGCCGGTGTGCTCCGGCGTGAGATGGCCGCTGACGCCACGTTTTGCGAGCACTGCAAATGCCATCAAAGACAACGACAATGTGGATAACATCAAGGGTGCGCCGAGAATCGCGCCGACGCCGATTTCCTCGTTCACGTGGGTGTCGGTGGTGCCCGCGAAGATCGCCAGCAGGGGCACCATGGTTTCAGGCATTGCGGTGCCCACGGCGGCGAACAATGAACCGGTTACGCCTTCGGAAATTTTCAGGCGCTCGCCCAAATGTTCCAGCGCGTTCGTAAAAATTTCGGCAGCGACTAAGATTACTATCAACATCAATAACAGTTGCCCGAAGACCATGGATCAATCACCCTTGGAAAATCAGGCGGCATTGTATCAGTGCGGTCGGGTACGAAGCGACGGATCGGAACATGACTAAATACAAATCTGTGGTGCGGGTGACGGTGCTGATGGGGTGGGCGTGGCTCGCCGGATGTAGCCACACGGTGGCGAGTGACAACTTCGAAGAAATTGGCCGCTACGTGTTCGATGTCTACGAAGAAAATTATTCCTGGGGCCACACGCTGCGCGGATTCGTCATTGAGCGCGACGGTCGCGTGCACACTTACGACCACAGCGACGAGCGTTGGACACCGGCGCAAGACCGCTCCGGTCGTGTCGCGGAAGCAGATCTGGCTGATAAATTCTATGGCGCAAAACCGCGCGTGACGCTGGCAGCGGATGCGGTACGCGCCAAGGCGCTGTTACTTCCGACGGTCGCGCATGGCACCATCACGCGATTTAATCAGTCGCGTGATCGCGGCCGTTTTGCCTATGTGGGTTACATCTACGATCCCAGCCGTAATAGCTACCGCACGGTGGTGGTCGGTGCCGACGGCGACTGGCTCGAAACCAACACCTCACCGGCCGCGCAAGAGTTAATGACGTGGCTGAATGAAGTGAGGGAAAAAGTATCCGACGCGCAACGCTAACACCTCAGCGATTCCACCTCAGCGATTCTCGCGCCGCGATAACACCCGCATCAACCGGTCCATCCCCCGAGTAGTCAATACCCGGCGCAACGTGCCCAGAAAATAGGTCGGCACGGTGACGTAATAACGCGCCTTGGGGCGCGGGCTTTCCAAAGCATGCAGCACTTTTTTCAACACGGCCTCCGGTGGCAACGTAAACGGCTGCGCGGGGCCCGGCTTGGTCAAGCGCTTTTCCATCCCCTCGTAAATGGTGCGATGCGCGCTGTGTTGCTTGTCGATGTTTTTTTGGTACAGCGCAAACGCGTTGGCGCGAAAACGGCTGGCGATGGGGCCGGGTTCCAACAGGCTGACATGAATACCGCTGCCGTACAGTTCCTGACGCAACGTGTCGGTGATGCCCTCCAGTGCAAACTTGCTGGCGTTGTAAGCGCCGCGATAGGGCATGGCCACCAGACCCAGCACCGAGCTGTTCATGATGATGCGGCCGTAGCCTTGTTTGCGCATCAACGGAATGATGGCGTTGGTCAGCTCGATGGCTCCGAACAGATTGGTTTCGAATTGCGCGCGCAGCACCTCGCGGCGTAAATCTTCCACCGCCCCGGGCTGGCCAAAACCACCGTTGTTGACTAATGCGTAAATAGTTCCGCCGCTGCGTTGCAGTACGTTGTCGACGGCGGCATGGATCGAAGCGGAATCGGCGAGATCCAGGCGCATGCTTTCAAAACCTTGGGCATTCAGCGCGGCGGCATCCGAAGCTTTGCGTGCCGTGGCAAACACACGGTAGCCGCGCGCCTTCAATCCCGCTGCCACACATGCACCGATGCCGCTCGAGCAGCCGGTGATCAGTACCGTCCGTTGGTCTGTTGGAGTTATCACGGAGGTGATTGTAGAGCATGGCGCTGCGATTTGCGTCATCACGACCCTGCGTTATGATCACGGCTGTTTCTTCACTGGCGTAATCGCGCATGAAAATTATTTTCACCGTGGTGTGGTTCAGCGCGTGGTGCGCTTCATTCGCAGCGCATGCGGCGGCGGGTTATGTTGGTGGTGCGTTCGGCACGCAGCAAGCGACGCTCAATGAGCGTGAACAGGCATTGGCGGATCGCGTCAGCAGCGAACAAGCCGCCATCAACGGCAGCGGATCGTATTCGCTGAAGCCGTGGGGCTGGACCGGAAAAATCTACGGCGGCTATTGGCTCAACGAGATGCTTGGTGTGGAGGCACAGGTTGTCAACTTAGGGAACCTTGATTCGACGCTGGAATTTGCACACACCGATACGCTTGGGAGGATTTCCGGTAAAGCCGTGGATCACACGAGTTTGCGCGCCGCTGCGTTGATGGTGACAGGTATGTTGCCAACGCAGGGCGGCTTTGGCGTCGCCGGGCGTCTGGGCTTGGCGCGTTGGCGCATGGCGTTTGCAAGCGAGCGTGACTGCATCATCGACAAAGGCGCTGCGGATCGTTGCAGCGCGTTTCGGGCGCAAGGTGCCAGCCGCACCGCCTACGGCACCGGCCTGACCTATGGCTTGGGATTGATGTACGTGTTGACGCCCGAATTGAGCGCGCGCGTGGATTGGGACCGTTACAACGACGTCGGTGACAACCGCACCGGCGGCAAGACCGATATCAACACCCTGGTGCTGGGCGTGGATTACAGCTTTGGCGAAGCACCGCTGCGCCGTCCGGCGCACACCGCGCTGGATACGCGCCGATTTTATTACGGCGCGGGCCTCAGTGTGAACACACTTGCCAATACCGAGCTGGGTTACGGGGCGCAGGTTTTGACAGGCTACGATACCGGGCTTGCGGTCGGTCGCATGGCACTGGATGTCGAGCTTGGCTACCTCAATACCGGCAACATGAAGTTCGACACGCAAGTGGGTTCGCGCATCGCCACGCGCGCGTCGGGGGTGTGGCTAAGCGGCGTCGCGCGCGTGCCCGTAAGCACCGGTTGGGAAGCGCTCGCCCGCCTCGGCGGCGACTTCGGTGACGATGCTGGTTTGTTGTTAGGCATTGGCGCAGGTGTGGAAGTCACACACGATGTGAAATTGCGCATCGAATACGTGCTGCGCGAAAACATTGATGCGCTGCAACTGAATGTGATTTATCGACCGTGATGTTTTGATCCGACACAGTATTTCTTTGTAGGGGCGCCTTCGCCGCGATAAATCTGTAACTTCCTTGACCTGTGCCGAATACTGTATAAAATACCAGTACTGTATATTTAAACAGGTAGGCCATGTCACTCACCGAACGCCAAGCTGAAATCCTCGAACTGATCCGCACTCACATGGCGGAAGCAGGGCATCCGCCCACACGGGCGGAGATCGCCAGACAACTGGGATTCAAATCCGCCAATGCCGCTGATGCGCACCTGCGTGCATTGGCCCGCAAGGGGGCGATTGAGTTGGTGCCCGGGGCATCGCGTGGCATTCGTCTGGTGGATACCGGCTTGCCCTTGGTGGGGCGGGTGGCGGCGGGGCATCCGATCCTGGCCGAAGAAAATATCGAGTCCCGCTACCCGGTCGAAGCGGTGTTGTTTCAACCGCGGGCCGATTATCTGTTGCGGGTGCAGGGCATGAGCATGCAGGGTGCCGGAATTTTGCACGGCGATCTGCTGGCCGTGCACCGCACGCCCAATGCCGATAACGGCCAAATTGTGGTCGCACGGTTAGAAAATGAAGTCACCGTCAAACGTTTCCAGCGGCGTGGTCAGCACGTGCGTTTGCTGCCGGAAAATCCCGACTTTGAACCCATCGAAGTGGACCTGCGCCACGATGCTCTGGTGATTGAAGGCATCAGCGTCGGTCTGATTCGCACGAGCAAACTTCAATGAACCTGGATCGCTCTGAAAGACTGCATAAAGATGTGATGACACGCGGCACTCACGCGCAACAGCAAAATAGGATTGAGCAGGCGAGTCGCCCGGAAATTAATTTGCAAGACATCCTGCAACAGGCACCGATCTGGCGTGGGGCTGCGGCTCCATCCACATCTAACGTTGGATTGCTCTCTGGTCACAGTGCGCTGGATACCGCACTGGGGGGCGGTTGGCCGCAACAATCACTCACCGAAATTTTGATCGCCCACGAAGGCATCGGTGAAGTCAGCTTGTTGTTGCCTGCGTTTGCACAAATTACCCGCCAGAAACGTTGGCTCGCCTTCGTCGCACCGCCGCACATTCCCTATGCTCCGGCGTTGGCGCAGGCAGGTGTGGATTTATCGCGCGTGCTCTTGGTTCATCCGTCAGCGCGGCACGATGCTTTGTGGGCGGTTGAGCAAGCATTGCGCGCCGGTACCTGCGGTGCAGTGTTGGCCTGGTTGGCATACGCAGACTTCACCACCTTGCGGCGTTTGCAGTTGGCGGCTGAAGCCGGTAATTCCTGGGCGGTGGTGTTTCGTCCCTTGAGCGAGGCGCAATCACTGTCGCCCGCTGCATTACGGCTCAAGCTCGAACCGCTCAGCGCCAGCGGACGCACGCTGGCAGTGCAAATTTTAAAACGTCGTGGCGGGGCACCTTCTCCGAGATTAGTCCTGGATGTTGATCATGCTGTGGATAGCTATACATCTGGGGCAGTTGCCTCTTGAAATTTTTACTCGCGGTCATCCCGCACTGGGTCCGCTGGTCGTCGCGCAAGTCGCGGGTACGCAACGCAGTGTTTTCATGGCCAATACGTCGGCCTTGCAGCAAGGGATTACGCCGGGCATGCGGGTAAGTGCCGCGCATGCGCTGACGCCGCAGTTGCGCGTGTTGGAGCGTGATCCACGCGCTGAGCATGCCGCGCTGGAACAACTGGCCGCGTGGGCCGGGCAGTTCACCGCGCAGATTCATGTCATTGCACCGAGTGCGCTGGCGCTGGAAGTCGGCGGCAGTCTGGTGCTGTTTCGTGGCCTGCCGCGCTTATGGAAACGTATTCGTTCTGGTTTGCATCGGCTCAATTACAACGCGTCCCTGGCGGTGGCGCCCACGGTGTTTGCCGCTCTGTGGTGTGCGCGTGCGCAGCAGGAAATCATTATTGCCGAGACCAGGCGCCTGACGGATGCGCTCGCACCGTTGTCTTTGGGTTATACCGATTTCACTGTGGCCCAGCAGCAATCCCTGCAAGGCATGGGGGTGCGCTGTTTAGGCGATGCGCTGCGCTTGCCGCGTGCGGGCCTGGCGCGCCGTTTTGGGCCAGAGCTGGTGCTGATGCTGGATCGCGCGTTGGGAAAAATGCCTGATCCACGTGTGGTGTTCGTGGCGCCGCAGCGTTATGAGGGCACCCTGGTGTTGCCGTACAGCATGGATAACAGCGAGGCGCTGCTGTTTCCGTTGCAACGTTTATTGCTTGAACTCACTGGCCAACTGCGCGCGCACGGCTGCGGCGTGCGGCGGGTGGATTTGTTGTTGCAGCACCACAAGGCACCCGTCAGCGTCATTGAACTGAGCCTCACCACGCCCAGTCGCGACAGTAAACATCTGCTGTATTTGTTTCGTGAACGTGTGCAGCGCGTCAGCCTACCCGAAGCGGTCGAGTCAATGGTGGTGCGCGCGCTGACGTGGGAGCCACTGCTTGATAAGAGCCGAGATTTTTTCACGCCGCGCCACGGCACTCCAAGCGCGGCGTCGGAATTAATCGAGCGACTGCAAGCCCGGCTCGGTGCCGATGCCGTGCAGGGTTTGCGCGTCGTGGCCGAACACCGCCCCGAGTCCGCCTGGCGGTATTGCGCGCCCGGCACTCCCGCGTCACGGGATAATGTCAAGTACCGTCCCGTGTGGCTTCTGCCGGAACCATTGCCACTGGATGAGCATGCGGGACAGCCTCAGTTCGACGGCGCGCTGCTTCTGGAACCGGATCGCGAACGCATTGAAGGCGGCTGGTGGGACGGGCAGGACGCCGCCCGTGACTATTTTATTGCAAGCACTGCGCAGGGCGCGCGCTTGTGGATTTATCGCGAGCTCAGCGCCGCGCGACGCTGGATGTTACATGGGTTTTTTGCGTGAGAGGTTGATGTCAAGCTTCGGGTGATGGGGTGGGCACGTCCACCGGACCACCCCGTCACCTTCGGTGCCACCCCTCCTTGAAAATAAGGAGGGGAGTAAAAATCCGGTCCTCCCCAATGTCAGTAAGTTAAGGCTGAATAGGCGACGCGTGGCGAGGACGCGGGTGGTTTTCTCCCCGCCTCATTTTCGAGGAGGGGTGGCGCCGAAGGCGACGGGGTGGTTGCGGTGGCGCAGAGGCGTTGCCTAACAACCACCCCCTCCGCTGCACACGGATGTGCAAGTGCCGCGAAGCGCAGGGATGCGCGAGAGCGGCCTCGAAAATGAGGAGGGGAGTTTAAACATCATCGCGCTTAACTTACTGACATTGCCGTCCCCCTTATTTTCAAGGAGGAGTGCCCCGTAGGCGACCGCCACGGATGGCGGAAGGTAGGGCAACGCAGGAGCAGTTGCCGAGGTGGGGTGGTTATTCGCGCTGCGCCAATGAGTGCCGGGTCGTGATTATTCCGCCAAGCACCCCACTCTTTACCACCCAAGCTACAAAAAATTGTGCCATGTCGCCACCACCTTACGCCGAGCTGCACTGTCTCTCCAATTTCTCCTTCTTGCGTGGTGCATCGCATCCCGAGGAGTTGGTGCAGCGTGCGCAGGCGCTGGGCTACCATGCTCTCGCACTCACCGATGAATGTTCGCTCGCTGGCGTGGTGCGTGCGCATCGCACCGCGCGCGAGCTGAATTTTAAATTCATTGTCGGATCGGAATTCACCCTCGTTGACGGCTTGCACCTGGTGTTGCTGGCGGTTGATCGGGAGTCGTACGGCGACCTGTCTGAGCTCATTACCCAGGGTCGTCGTGCTGCCGCGAAAGGAACCTACCAGCTGACCCGTGCCGACATCGAGCACTACGCGCGCGCCAATCTCGCGCTGTGGTTACCGCCCGCACCGGAACACGTTGCGCTAGCCGACGAACAAGCAACGTGGATCGCGTGCACGTTTCCGCAGCGCGCATGGATTGCAGTCACGCTGGTGCTGAATGGTCAAGACCGTGCCCATGCTAACCATACCCAGACCTTGAGCAAACGCAGCGGCTTGCCGCGCGTTGCGGTCGGCGGTGCATGCATGCATGTGCGCGCGCGTCGGCCGTTGCATGACGTGCTGACCGCGACCCGTTTGGGCGTATCGGTGCGCGATGCGGGCATGCAGTTGCAATCCAACAGCGAACGGCATCTGCGTACCCGTGAAACCCTGGCGCGCATTTACCCTGTGGAGTTATTACTGGAAAGCCAGCGCATCGCCGAACGTTGTCAGTTTTCGCTTGATGAATTGCGTTACGAATTCCCCGAAGAAATCATTCCGTCCGGTCGCGCGCCGACCGAATATTTACGTGAACTCACGCAGCAGGGTATGCAACAACACTGGCCGCAAGGCGCGCCCAGCAAGGTACGGGACTTGGTGGAACACGAGCTGGCCTTGATCGCCGAGCTTAAATACGAAGCGTATTTCCTCACCGTGTACGACATCGTGCGGTTTGCGCGCAGTCAAAAAATATTATGTCAAGGTCGAGGATCAGCGGCGAATTCCGCCGTGTGTTATTGCCTGGGCATTACCGCCGTGGACCCCAATCGCATCGAGACCTTGTTCGAGCGTTTTATCTCCAAGGAGCGTAACGAACCGCCCGACATCGACGTCGACTTTGAACACGAGCGGCGCGAGGAAGTATTCCAATACATCTATGCAAAATACGGGCGCGAGCGCGCGGCGCTGGCAAGCACCGTAATCACTTATCGCCCGCGTAGCGCAGTGCGTGACGTAGGCAAGGCACTCGGCTTGTCGCTGGAACAAATTGACCGCCTCGCGAAAAACATGCAGTGGTGGGATGACGGTGCGGCCGCGCATGAGCGCTTGCGTGAAGTCGGTTTGGATCCGGCGCATCCCACCGTCCAGCACTTGCTGACGCTGATGCAAGAATTGCTGGGCTTTCCACGCCACTTATCGCAGCACGTTGGCGGCTTCGTCATTGCACGCGATAAATTGTCACGCCTGGCACCCATCGAGAATGCCGCGATGCCCGAGCGCACCGTCATTCAATGGGACAAAGACGATCTCGACACGCTGGGCCTACTCAAGGTCGACTGTCTGGCGTTGGGTATGTTGACCGCGATTCATCGCGCGTTCGATTTAGTGCAAGGATTCCGTGGACAGACATTGACGCTGGCCAATATTCCGGAAGCCGACCCGGAGGTCTACGCGATGATTCAGCGCGCGGATACCGTGGGCCTGTTTCAAATCGAATCACGTGCGCAGATGGCGATGTTGCCGCGCCTCAAACCCGCCTGCTTTTATGATTTGGTGATTGAAGTAGCTATCGTTCGACCTGGCCCCATTCAGGGAAAAATGGTTCATCCCTATTTGCGGCGGCGGGCGGGGTTGGAGCCGGTGAGTTATCCATCGCCCGACGTGCGCGGTGTGCTGGAGCGCACGCTGGGCGTGCCGATTTTTCAGGAGCAAGTGATCAAGCTGGCGATGGTGGCCGCCGGTTTTTCTCCGGGTGAAGCGGATCAGTTGCGGCGTTCGATGGCCGCGTGGAAGCGTAAGGGCGGGTTGGCGCATTTCGAGCAACGCCTGATCGACGGCATGTCGGCACGCGGTTACAGCGTGGACTTCGCGCGGCAGATTTTTGCGCAAATTCAGGGCTTCGGCGAATACGGATTTCCAGAATCGCACGCCGCCAGCTTTGCGCTACTCGCCTATGTCTCCGCCTGGCTAAAATGTCATGAACCGGCGATATTTTTATGTGCATTGCTTAACAGCCAGCCGATGGGATTCTACTCGGCTGCGCAATTAGTACAGGATGCGCGTCGACGCGGCGTGGAAGTTCGTCCCGTCGACGTGCTGCAAAGTACCTGGGAATGCAGTCTGGAAGCCGCCGCGCAGCCATCGGTCGATACGCGGGTTGCCGCTGTGCGCCTCGGATTGTCCCAGATCCAGGGGCTGGGCTTGACAGCAGCGCAGCGCCTTGTGGCGGCGCGCGCTGAACACGCATTTGTCAACGTTGCCGACCTCGCGCAACGTGCCCAGCTTGCGCAACGCGAATTAGCCGCGCTGGCAACGGCCGATGCACTGGCGACGTTGGCCGGGCATCGCTTTCAGGCGCGCTGGGTCACGGCGGGCGTGGAGTCTACATTGCCGCTGTTTAGCACTCCGCATAACGATGAAGCGCTGCCGCTGTTGCGCAAACCCAGCGAAGGACAGGACATCGTGGCCGACTACCATAGCGTTGGTTTGACTCTGCGTCGCCATCCCCTGGCATTGTTGCGCGCGCGGCTTGCTGCGCAGCACATCTTGAGCGCGGAGCAACTACGCGCCTCGCCGCATGACCAAAGTGTGTTGGTCGCGGGTCTTGTGGTCGGACGTCAACGCCCTGGTTCGGCGCAGGGCGTGACATTTGTTACCCTGGAAGACGAAACCGGAAATATTAACGTGATTGTTTGGAACACCTTGGCGCAACGGCAACGGCGCATCTTGTTACAAGCAAGTTTGCTGGGCGTGGCCGGAACCGTGCAGCAACAAGAGGGCATCGTGCATCTGGTCGCGCGGCGGCTATTTGATCATTCCAAATTATTAGGCAAGCTGGTAGTTACGTCGCGGGATTTTCATTAAAGCGCTGCTGGATGGTTTCAACCTGGGCGCGGTTCTTGACTAATGCACGCACGCAATCCGGATCGAGTTGCTGACCGGAAAGTTTTTCCAGCGCCGCAAACGCGTCATCGTTGCTCCAGGCTTCCTTGTACGAGCGTCGGCTGGTGAGTGCATCGAACACATCCGCCACCGCGACAATGCGTGCCTCAATGGGAATCGACGTGCCCTTGAGTCCTTCCGGATAACCGGTGCCGTCGAATTGTTCGTGATGATATTCAGCGATGTTGCGTAGCACGTCGATGCGCTGCACGCTGTTCAATCCGTAATTGAGCAGCAGCGTGTCGATGATCTGCCGACCTTTGATCGCGTGGGTTTTCATTTCCGCGTATTCGTCTGCGTTGAGCTTGCCGGGCTTCAGCAAAATACGATCCGGCACACCGATCTTGCCAATGTCGTGCAGCGGCGCGAACAAGAATACATGCTCGATATATTCGTCATCAAAGTTGAATTTTTCTGCCAGCTCTTTGGCGATTACACGTGCAAAGCGTGACATGCGATCCAGATGTCCGCCGATTTCCGGGTCGCGCTCGTTGGTCATGTCGCGCGCAGTTTTAAGCGTCGAAAACAGCGTTTTAATCAGCATGAGTTCGTTAGTGATCAACGAAGCAATCAAATGCCCGAACACATCGAGCGTCGGCAACACGGTGGGCACAAACATATCCTTGCCATAGGAATTGAAAAATACGAAGCCGAAAAACACGTTGTCGGCGAACATTGGCAATGTGTAACTTGAGCCGTAATGCTGCTCCGCGATGCGCCGGGTGTGCTCCCGGGTGCCGTGCGCATAAATTGCCAGGTCATTGGTCACGCGTGGAGCGCCGGTCTTGACTATTTGTTCCAGAGATTCTGATGCGCTCAGCTTTTCCTGATAATTCGACAGGGGGTTGCTGTGTTGACTGCTGTGAATAAAAGTCTTGACCAGGTCGGTTTTCGGATCGTAAGTCGCAACCGCAATGCGGTCGATGAAGGGCAATTGCTCATTGAGTTGTTGGTGAATGGCGCGCAGCTTGGCCGGCAGCGGCACGTTGCTGTTCAGCGCGGATAACACATCGGTATGTTGAGTCATGGTAAGTGGCATAGCCGTGGCGATGGCTCAATCATATCGGCAATTCCCGATGTACGGGAATGCCTGTCGCGATTCACGAGCCGACCGCGGGGCCATTCACTCGCGTCAGATATACATCGAACCGGGTGTTTTCATTTTCAATGCTCATGCTGGGCTTCAAGTCATCCAGCCATGGCGCGCGTCGCGTCCGCTTGACCACCACACGCTGTCTCGCACAGTGCCGCGCTGCGGGCAGCAACTCTGCGCTGTCGTGGTCATCACCCAGTAGCGCACGTAACACGCGCATTTCTTTTTTCACCAACGCGCTTTTTTCACGCTGTGGATACATCGGATCGAGATAGACGACGTCGGGCCGCTGTGCATCGTTCAGCGTGTGCAGGTAACTACGAGCATCGACATTCAGTGCGGTCATGCGTTCCGCAATCGGCAACGTGGCCGCATCGCTGCGCGCGCGCATCAGCCCGTTGTCCAACAGCGCAGCGATGATCAGCGAGCGCTCCAGAAGTTGCACACGACAGCCAAGCGTAGCGAGCACAAAGGCATCGCGTCCCAAGCCACCGGTGGCATCAATCACCGTAGGATTCGCTGCGTGCTTTAAACCGACGGCACGCGCCAACGGTTGCTTGCGGCCTTCGGCGGCGCGACGCCGATGACCCACTTTGCCGCCAACGAAATCCACGTAGACCGGTCCGGGCGCATCGGTGCCAATCTGCTGCAATGCCAAACGGTAGCCGGGTGCAAGCGCCGTCGGCTCCATGATCAGCAGCAGGTCCCACTCCGCTGCATTGCTCGTGATCGGCAGGCGCAATCCAGTCGCAAGCTCGGTGGCTTGCAGCAGTGTGGGGGTGTCGGTGTGAAATAGGGCGATGCGCGGCGGCAAATGCGGGGCAGTCATGCCGGGCATTGTAAGCGAAGCCGCCGATAAATCAGCGCGCAAACTGATCGAAAAACCCTGCGGTGCGGCAACCTAAATTTCGGCGCTATAATCCGGCCCATGCCTGAGCCCATCACCTCCCGTCGCATTCAACAGTTGCCTACGCATCTGGCTAACCAGATCGCCGCCGGTGAGGTGGTCGAACGCCCCGCGTCGGTGGTGAAGGAGTTGCTGGAAAATGCCATCGACGCCGGTGCGCGAAATGTCGAGATCGACATCGAGCAAGGTGGCATGCGCTTGATTCGTATTCGCGACGACGGCAGCGGTATTCACCACGACGATCTGGCGCTGGCGCTGAGTCGCCATGCCACCAGCAAAATCGGCAGCATGGAAGAGCTGGAACGCGTCGCCACACTCGGCTTTCGCGGCGAGGCGTTACCGAGCATTGCGTCGGTGGCGCGCTTAATGTTGAGCTCGCGCACCGACGCGACCGAACGCGGCTGGCGCGTGCAGGCGGATTACAGCGTGGTCTCTGCGCCCGAACCGGTACCGCACGCACGTGGCACTTCGGTGGAAGTACGCGATCTTTTCTACAACACCCCGGCGCGGCGTAAATTTTTGCGCACCGAAAAAACCGAATTCACGCACCTGGAGGAAGTGGTCAAGCGCATCGCGCTGAGTCGTTTTGATGCTGCGGTGCGATTGCACCACAACCAACGCGCGATCTACGCATTGCGTGCGGCGGAGACCCTCGAACAAATGGAACAACGTGTCGCCGATGTGTGCGGTGCGGCGTTTATCGAAAATGCGTTGCGTGTGGATTTTTCGGCGGCGGGTTTGCGTTTGTCGGGTTGGGTCGCGTTGCCCGCGTTCTCGCGCAGTCAGGCCGATCTGCAATATTTTTACGTCAACAGCCGCATGGCGCGCGACAAGCTGGTGGCGCACGCAATACGTCAGGCGTATCGCGATGTGCTGCATCACGACCGCCATCCTGCCTACGTGTTGTATTTCGAAATTGATCCGGCCCTGGTCGACGTGAATGCGCACCCGACCAAACACGAAGTGCGCTTTCGCGAAAGTCGCCTGGTGCATGACTTTGTGTTTCGCGCGCTGCACGACGTGCTGGCGCAGGCGCGCCCCGGCGTCGCGACGCATGCGTTTGCTTCACTCGACAATGCTCCGTTGCTGACAACACCCGCAACCTCGGAGCAGTCGCAAACGCGCTTTAACTACTCGCCGAAAGCACAGCCGACCGCGTTTCAAGTGCGCGATGCGGCACCGTCCTATGCCGCGTGGCAAGCTGCGGCGAGTGCCGCACCGCATGCCCACGCGCAGCACGATGCGCCGCCGCTCGGCTTCGCCATCGCGCAACTGCATGGTATTTATATCCTTGCGCAAAACGCCCACGGCCTGGTGATGGTCGACATGCACGCCGCACACGAACGCGTCACCTACGAGCGCCTGAAGCAGGCACGCGCAGGCGAGGGCATGGTGTCGCAACCGCTACTTGTGCCGGTCACTGTGCGGGTCAGCGAACGCGAGGCGGCATTGGCGCAAGACCAGCGCGCGCTGCTGCAAAGTTACGGTCTGGATGTCGACCGCATCGGCCCCGAAACTCTGGTGGTGCGCCAACTGCCTGCGCTACTACGTGAAGCCGACGTGGAGAAACTGTTGCGGGATGTGTTGTCGGATTTGTTGACTCACGGCACCACCGCACGCGTGCACGAAGAAATCAACAGCCTGCTATCCACCATGGCCTGCCACGGCTCGGTGCGTGCGAACCGCAGCTTGACTATTACCGAAATGAACGCGCTGCTGCGCGACATGGAAGCCACCGAGCGCGGCGGCCAATGCAATCACGGCCGCCCGACCTGGGTACAAATGAGCATCGGCGATCTGGACAAGCTGTTCATGCGCGGGCAGTAAAGATAATAACGGCGTTTTTCTCCTTCCAGGATATCTGGTCCCCAAAATTCGATGAGGCGATTGCCATCTATAATCGGCTCATATTTTTAATGAAAGTGAGCCGATTAAAATCTACAATCGGCTCATGACTTACAACTGGCAACAGCCCGACTGGCCGCAATTCCGCTACGATCTCGCCCCGATTCAGGATGCACTGTTCGCGATTGCCGCAAAAATGGGGCATATGAGCGGCATCCTGCGAGGCTTGCCTGAATCAACTCAGACCGAAACGGTTTTGGACTTGATGGTGTCCGAGGCCATCAAGACTTCCGCAATCGAAGGCGAAGTATTAAGCCGTGTCGATGTCATGTCGTCCATCCGCAACCAGCTTGAGTTAAACGTTCCGCCCGAAATCGTGCGTGACCCGCGCGCCTCCGGTGCGGCGGAGTTGATGATGGACGTGCGCCGCAGCTTTGCCGAGCCGTTGTCGGCGAAAAAACTAAACACCTGGCACCACATGTTGTTGGGGTTGCGTGCGAAACATATGCGGGTGGGTGCATGGCGTATTCACGCCGAACCCATGCAAGTCGTGTCCGGACCGGTCGGCAAAACCAAAGTGCATTTTGAAGCGCCGCCTTCAAAGCGCGTGCCCAAAGAAATGAAAGCTTATATTCAGTGGTTCAACACGACTGCACCCGGCGGCAGGGAAGAAATTAAACTCGCTCCGGTGCGTTCCGCAATTGCCCACTTATATTTCGAAAGCATCCACCCCTTCGAAGACGGCAATGGTCGCATTGGGCGTGCACTCGCCGAAAAGTCCTTGTCGCAAGGCTTGGGTCATCCGGCTTTGCTCAGCCTTTCAAAAACCATCGAAGCAAACAAGAAAAAATATTACGACGCGCTGAAAGCTGCGCAGCGCTCGAACGAGATAACGCCCTGGATTACTTATTTCATTCACACCGTGCTTGAAGCCCAACTCGACGCCGAAAAACAAATCGACTTCGTGCTGAAGAAAGCCAGATTCTTCGACCGTTACGCCAGCCAACTGGATGAACGTCAACTTAAGGCACTTCGCCGCATGTTGGAAGAAGGGCCACAAGGATTTGCAGGCGGCATGAACGCCAGCAAATATATCGGGATCACCGGCGTGTCAAAAGCCACAGCGACGCGCGATCTACAGCACTTGCGGGACTTAGGGATTTTGCAACGCATCGGCGCGGGTCGGAGCGCGCGCTACGAGCTCGTGATTTGAGTTGAAATTTTTCGGACGAGCAAACAAGGCGCCTTCCCCCAAGGCGAAAGCACCGCGTCAGACCATGTAGCGTGCGCCCTGCGCACAATGTTCGCTGAGATGGCATCGTGCGCATGGCGCACGCTACGTTACATCGCCATCCAGCGTGCTGTTTTTGGTGGGCTACCACACCGAGTAAATGTTCTCTTGAGGCCAGACTGTAGCGGCTACCCATCCGGTCACCGCCGCGCGATGAATACGGCGGTCAATTGATAGAGGAACGATAGATGTCTCGATCTTCAAATAATTTGGTACACGCTGTTCACGGCATGCTGGGCGTGCTGTTGTTGTTGCTGTCCGCTTGCAACAGCAGTGACTCGTCCTCCTCGGGGCCGTCGCCATCGTCTTCGCAGCAGACGGCCGACGCGCCGCCGCCTAAGACGCCCGACACGGCTCCGCCTCCATTACCGCCGGAGTCCGCTCCCCCGCAGGCGCCGCTAGTCGTTCCGGTGCCTGAGGCTCCGCCGGTTGTGCTTCCGCCGCCGATCCAGGCGCGCATCGGCCAATGGTCGGCGGTGATGGCTTCGGTACCCATCGTCCAGGTGCATCTGCATTTGCTGCCGACCGGTAAAGTGTTGAGCTGGGGAGGCCCCGACAGCGAAATTCCGAATACGTATATATGGGACCCCTCCGCTGATACGTTCACCGGCGTGTCGCCGCCTTCCGAGTTGTTTTGCTCCGGCCACAGTTTCCTTCCCGATGGTCGGCTGCTGGTGGCGGGCGGACACATCATGAATACGCTGGGCCCAAACGGGACCGGCCTCAATGGGCTGGGCTTGCCCAACACGAACATATTCGATCCCGCGACTGGCCTCTGGGAGGCAATGTCTAAAATGGCCAAAGGACGGTGGTATCCCACCAACACCACGCTGCCGAGCGGCGAGGTATTGACTGTCGCGGGGACCGACGAAACCGGCGCGAATGTGCCGATCCCCGAGATATGGAATGGCAAGCAGTGGCGTCCGCTCACTACGGCGGTGCTTGGCCTGCCGTACTATCCGCGCATGTTCGTGGCGCCGGACGGGCGCATTTTCTACGCAGGAGAAGGGCAGCAGGGGCGCTATCTTGACACTACCGGGACCGGCAGTTGGACGAATGGTCCCATGAGCAATTTCGGACCGCGCGACTATGGATCAGCGGTGATGTATGAGCCGGGAAAAATCCTCTACGTGGGCGGCGGTGACCCACCCACCAACACCGCCGAGATCATCGACTTGAACCAATCGAATCCGACCTGGAGTTACACCGGCAGCATGACGTCGGCCCGTCGGCAGTTGAACGCAACCCTGCTGCCGACCGGCGATGTACTCGTCACTGGAGGCACCAGTGGCAGCGGATTCAATGATCTGGCGGGAGCAGTGCGCACTGCGGAGTTGTGGCACCCTGAGACTGGCACCTGGACGGAGTTGTCTAGCAGCACGGTGGCGCGCATCTACCACGGGACCGCACTGCTGCTGCCCGACGGCCGCGTGCTTTACACCGGTAGCGGCGATGGCGGCGGCAGTCCGAACGAAGCGAGCTACGAGTTGTACTCGCCACCCTACCTGTTCAACGGCGCACGCCCGACCATCACGGATGCGCTGCCGTCCCACGTGAGCTACGGCAAAACTCAGTTCGTCAAAACGCCGGACGGTGCCAAGATCGCAAAAGCAACGTTGATCGCGCTGGGCTCGGTGACGCACGCCTTTGACCAGAACACGCGTCTGGTTCCTGTGAGCTTTTCGCCAGTGGCCAACGGTGTTTCGATAACTCTCCCAGAGAGCCGAACGGTGGCTCCACCGGGCCCCTACATGCTCTTCCTGGTGAACACCAAGGGCGTGCCTTCTGAGGGGAGAATCACGTTATTGCAATGAGGATACGCGACGCAGAAATCCAAGTAATGTCTTGACCGCATACTTCAGGATTCATGCACCAACCACTGCACGCGCTGCCCGCCCACGCCTTTAGGCGCCAGGGCTTGATGTAACCAGGGCAGCAGCGCGCTGAGTTGTTCATCGAGCTGCCAGGGTGGATTGATCACCACCATGCCGCAGCCATTCAGCCCGGTGGCGGAATCCTCGGCGCGGATGCACAGCTCAGCGAGCAGGATTTTCTTGATGCCGGTGGCATGCAGGCGCCGCTCAAGGCGATTCACCAGAGTGCGATCCAGCACCGGATACCACAATAAATAAACCCCAGTAGCCCAACGTTCGTAGGCCGCGTGAATCGCGGCCACCGCGTTATCAAAGTCGGTTTTTACTTCGTAACTGGGGTCCACCAACGCCAGCCCGCGCCGTTCTTTGGGCGGCACAAAGGCTTTTAATCCCTCAAAGCCGTCAACGTGATGCACCGCGACGCGCGGGTCAGCGGCGAATTCCTGTTTAAGCAGCGGATATTCCGTGGTGTGCAGTTCCATCAACACCATGCGGTCATTTTTGCGCAAGGTATTGAGCACCAGGCGCGGTGAGCCGGGGTAGTAGCGCAGTTCGGCTGCGGTGTTGAACGCGCGCACCGTGTCGAGATACGGCACCAGCAATTCCGGTATGTCGGTACGCTGCCAGATGCGACTGATGCCATCGCGATGTTCGCCGGTTTTGCGGGCCGGTGCGCCATGCAGATCGTAGGCGCCCGAACCCGCATGGGTGTCGAGATAACACAGCGCGGCGTCTTTTTTCAGCAGTGACTTTAACGCCAGCGTTAGCGTTGCGTGTTTAACGACATCGGCAAAATTGCCGGCATGGAAGGCGTGGCGGTAGCTCAGCATACGTAACCGACTCGATAAAGGATGGGCAGGGTAGCGCTAATCAGGGGGCTAATTCCACCAAAGCTTACCGGCTTCGCACGAAATCGCCGCCGGAATTGCGTGGTTTCGGGCGCTGCGTTATGTTGGCTTCAACTGTTAAACAAAACGAGGTGCACGCATGGGCGTCCAACCCAAACCCCGGCAACTTTCAGTCGAAGACTATATACAAGGCGAGGAGGGCAGTGAGGTTCGCCACGAGTACATCGGCGGCGAAGTTTATGCGATGGTCGGCACTAGCGACCGGCATAACCTGATTGCCGTTAATTTGGCCACTGCCTTGCGTCCGCACGTACGTGGTACGCCATGTCGCCTGTTCATGTCCGACATGAAGGTGCGTCTGCGCGTGGCGAGCGACGACGCCTTCTATTACCCTGACCTCATGCTGGCCTGCGATCCGGACGACCGTGCCACGTATTATCGTACCCGTCCCTGCCTGATCGTGGAGGTGCTCTCCGATTCCACGGAACGCATTGACCGCCGTGAAAAACTGCTGGCCTACACCAGCATCGACAGCCTGCAAGAATATCTGTTGGTATCCCAAAATCGCGTCGAAGCGGAGCTACACCGTCGCGTGGACGGCTGGCGCGGCCAAACTGTCACGACCGGCGACGTGCGCATCCAGTGTCTGGACCTTGCCGTGCCGCTGGCGACGATCTACGAAGACGTGCCGCTGTCCTGATCCATGTTCGTGAAACTATTTCTTTCGTCCAGATTTTTTTCGTCCGCTAGTTGTCTGTTCTTCGAAATGCTGTAAAAAACCGGGCGGCGGTACGGTCGTGCCTTGAATATATTTATTTCCCCAGCAAATCATCTCCTTGAGCAGAGGAAACAAATCGCTCCCCTTTGCGGTCAGGCGATATTCATAGCGTAGCGGATTTTGCTGATAGGGATGCTTCTCCAGCACGCCCGCTGCTTCAAGACGCTTGAGACGATCCGCCAGGATGTTGGACGGAAAACCCTCCGGCGCTTGCATCAGCTCGCCATACAGGCGCTTCCCCAAAAACAAAACATCGCGCACCACCAGCAGTGTCCACTTGTCGCCGAGTAACTCCAGCGTATTCGCGATCGGACAGGCGGACCGTCCCAAATTATTGGCCGCACGGGCCTTGCCGCGTTTTTTCATACGTTAATGATAGCACCTTAGCCGAGTGACTTGCGATTTTGAAGTGAGTTGCATTAAACTCCGCCCCGTCACTTTCTTTTTAAAAGTGACGGGGCGGCGCAAGATGTTGTCCAAGCACGAAACCGCCGCCAAGCTACTCCCATTATTCTTGTCAGAGGAGAACGACAGATGACGCAACTGGTTCATGAGATACACATCGCCGCCCCGCTCGATAAAGTGTGGGCGGTATTAGCCGACCTCGAAGCGGTGCGACATTACAACCCGGGTGTCAAACACGCTGAATACAACACCACCATGCGCGAAGGGGTCGGCGCCGGACGGCACTGCGATATACAACCGAAAGGCTGGGTCAAAGAACGCGTGATCGCTTGGGAACCGCAGAAAGCCATCACCATGGAACTGTACGAAAGCCAATGGCCGCTCAATTTTATGCGCTGGCGTACCGCCGTCACCCGGGACGGTGCGGGAACGCGCGTCAGCCAGGCAATGGAATATCAAGTCAAATTCGGCCTGCTTGGCCGTTTTCTGGACAAGCTCGTCATGCGGCGCAAGCTCGATAAAACGCTTGCGGAAGTATTTGTCAACCTCAAGCAGTTTGTCGAAAAAGGGGGTTAGCATGGCCGCGAAACGCACAGGCAAAAAAGCTGCTACACCGCGCGCTGCGGCTATTGCCCCGACCGAAATGGACGCTGCGTTTTCTCCTATTGTTGAAGCATTCCGTAACGATGAGAAAGTTACTCTCGCACGGATGTTCGGTTCGGATGGGCTCAAGGTCAACGGCAAGGTCTTCGTGATGCTGGTCAAGGGCGATCTGGTGGCAAAACTTTCCAGAGAACGCGTGGTAGCCTTGATCAGCGCGCGCCTCGGCGAACACTTCGATCCAGGTCACGGCCGCGCGATGAAAGAATGGGTGGTCCTTAAACCGAAGGAACGCGAGCAATGGTTAAAGCTCGCTAAAGAAGCACAGCAGTTCGTTGTATCCACGTCTTGATAAATTAGAGTTGCAGGGAACGACGTAATGCATGGTCTATTCTTCAGTCCGAGGTTCATGCGAACCCCGTGGATCGAAGTTGATCTCCTGCAGGTTCTTCATCGCCTTACGCCACAGCTCCTCGAACCCGTCGGTCAGGCTCTTTGCCAGGTCGCGGTCGCGAACCAGCAGTGAAGCAAATCGCCCTTCGGGGATAAATGGATGGTCGAGCGGCAGCACGACCATGTCTTCATCGATGACGTGAAATGGGTGACCGAGCTCACCAGAGTAGCGAACTCCGGTGAGGTGGCGAATCTCTGCGGAGTTTTTTCTCAGAAATTCGAGCAGCCGCGGTGCAGTTTGATAGGAGAAGCCGAACACCACTTGGTGGCGAACTTTTTTTTCGGTGGCATTGCGGGCGATGCGGCGCAGGATCGGGAAACCGCCATCGACCGCTTGATCGATGGC
>JANMQQ010000142.1:0-3325 GCA_031370545.1 Gammaproteobacteria bacterium | reverse complement strand
CAAATGATTTCGCACGGCTTTGTCTCGGGCGCGTTGTTTCTGTGCGTGGGTGTGTTATACGACCGCATGCACAGTCGGCAGATCAACGACTACGGCGGCGTGGTCAACACCATGCCGACGTTTGCCGCGCTGATGGTATTTTTTGCGATGGCCAACGCGGGCTTGCCGGGTACCTCGGGTTTCGTCGGCGAGTTCATGGTGATCCTGAGTTCGTTCAAAGCCGGTTTCTGGATCGCGTTTATTGCCGCGACCACGCTGGTGTTCGGCGCGGCCTACACGCTGTGGATGGTTAAGCGCGTGATTTTCGGTGACATCGCGAACAAGCACGTTGCGGAACTCACCGATATCAACCGGCGTGAGTTCTGGATCCTGGGCAGCCTGGCGGTGGCCGTGTTGCTGTTCGGTGTGTGGCCCGCACCGTTGCTGGATGTGATGCACAGCTCGGTGGGACATCTGGTCGAACAACTGCATGCGTCGAAGTTATAACGAAGTTTTTCAGAGTTCCCAAACACGGTTCAAATGATGAATTTCCAAATACCCAATTTTATTCTCGCCGCCCCGGAAATGTGGGTGCTCAGCATGGCTTGCGTGGTGCTGCTGGTGGATGTGTATAGTCGTGGCACCGAGCGCAACGCCGCCTATATCCTGACGCAAATTACGCTGGCCGTAGCGGCGGTACTGACCGTGACATTTTACACCGGCGAGCGCGCACTGATATTCAACAACTCCTATATCAGCGATTCCATGGGTACGGTGTTGAAGGTGTCGGTGTATCTGATCAGCGCTGCGGTGTTTGTCTATTCGCGCGACCATTTGCGCGAGCGTCAGCTCTATCAAGGTGAATTCTTCGTGCTGGGTTTGTTCGGCGTGCTGGGCATGATGATCATGATTTCCGCGCACAGCTTTCTCACCCTCTACCTCGGCCTGGAATTATTGTCGCTGTCGCTGTACGCGATGGTCGCGCTGCGGCGCGACTCGGCCGACGCCACCGAAGCGGCGATGAAATATTTCGTGCTCGGCGCATTGGCCTCCGGCATGTTGCTGTACGGCATGTCGATTGTTTACGGCGTCACCGGCAGTCTCGATGTGGGTCAGGTCGCCGAGCGTATCGCGCAAGGTGGCGGGCAAAATGAATTGGTGCTCGCGTTCGCGGTGGTGTTCGTCATTGTCGGTCTGGCGTTCAAGCTCGGTGCCGTGCCGTTTCACATGTGGATCCCCGACGTGTACCACGGCGCACCGACGCCGGTCACCATGTACATCGGCACCGCACCGAAAATCGCCGCGTTCGCGATGGTCATGCGCCTGCTGGTGGAAGGCTTGGGCGAATTGCACGGCCACTGGCAAGGCATCCTGATTGTGCTCGCGGTGTTGTCGATGGGGGCAGGTAACATCATTGCCATCGCGCAAACCAATTTGAAACGCATGCTCGCGTACTCGACCATTTCACATGTGGGTTTTTTGTTGTTAGGTATTTTGTCTGGCACCGCGAACGGTTATGCCTCAGCGATGTTTTACGTGCTGGTGTACGCACTCATGAGCGTCGGTGGTTTCGGCATGATCGTCATGCTCAGCCGCGCCGGGTTCGAAGCCGATCGCCTGGAAGATTTCAAAGGCCTGAGCGTCCGCAGTCCGTGGTACGCGTTCATGATGTTGATCCTGATGTTCTCGATGGCCGGGGTGCCGCCGACTTTGGGCTTTTATGCAAAGCTCTCGGTATTGCAGGCGGTGATTGACGTGAATCTCACCTGGCTTGCGGTCACGGCCGTGGTGTTCTCCATCATCGGCGCGTTTTACTACCTGCGTCTTATCAAGTTGATGTACTTCGACAAGCCCACCGACACTGCACCCTTGCGTGTCAATTTTGACCTGCGTTTAGTGTTAAGCGCCAACGGTCTTGCGGTACTCGCACTGGGTTTGTTTCCCAGTGCGCTGATGGATGTGTGCATAGTGGCACTCACGCAGTAGAGACCATCAGCCTACGGGTCCTGCCATAGTCGCGCAGCGGTTGGCACGCCCGCACTCAGTCATATTTATTGCCACCAATCACCAACTGGCGTGACCGACTTGGAACTGATTTACACGGCGGAGCTGGCCGAACTGCGGGTATGTGAGTTCGAAACGAAATGCCTACCGAGCTTTGACAGCCGAAAAGCGCTCGATTGAAAAGGGGGCGATATTCACTGGCAGCGGCTCACCCTTGGCCATCGCCGACAGAATAGCGCCGACCCCAGTCGCGAACTTGAACCCATGCCCCGAGCAGACCGAAGCGTAATGTACATTGCGCTTTTCGCAGCTGGAACCGATGATGAACGACTCGTCAGTGCTCATCGTATAGAAGCACCATCTGCCGCCGACTGGCTGTGAATCGAGGTCTGGCAAAATAGCCTCCACATACCTTGAGATTTCAGCCTTTAGCGAATTACCGAGGTCGGGAAAGGGCGTGGATGGATCGCTCTGCAGATGCTGGCGGTTGTGAAAACCTATCTTCACCCCCAATTCGGAACTGGCACCGGCCGGTATCCCATAAAGAAGCGCGCCGTCCTCGGCCTCGTAAAGGAAAACTGGGAAGCAGTTAGCGTCAAAACTATTTTCCTTGCCCTCCTTCGGACGGAACCAATAGATCGGCACCCGAATGGGCCTCAGGTGCTTGCTGATTTCTGGGAGAAGAGCGGCTGTCCAAGGGCCGGCGCACACAACAACCGCTCCCGCATCAACTTCTGCTCCGCGATTGGTTGTCAATAGTACTCGGTTCCCGCGTGACTCAAGGGCTGTTACGACCTCGCCATATCGCAGTTCAGCACCCAGCCGAACAGCTTCATCCAACATATGCAACCGGGCATCCTCAGCCGCTATTACGTACGCGCCAGGCTCATAAACCGCGCACATTTCGTCTTGCACAGCGAACTGTGGGAGCCGCTGCCGAAGCGTAGAAGCGTCCCAGCTTTCGTGGTGGACATTTCCGGCTTGGGCAGTGTGTAGGCTTCCCTCTACAACACCCGTTGAGCGAGGGCCAATGAAAACACCTCCGGTTTCAACGATCAACCGCTTGTGGGCGGTTCTCTGCAACTCGCGCCATCCCAAGTCAGCGAGCCGCAAGAGGGGAAGGTAGTTCTCACCCTCCCAGTAGGCTTGTCGATAAATCCTAGTAGCACCATGAGACGACCCGTGGGCGTGAGTAGGTCCACCTGCTTCAATACCAAGAACGGTGGCACCAAACTTAGCAGCGTCCCATACTGTGGACGCCCCCATGATGCCCAGTCCAACCACCGCAGTATCACAGGACTTCATTGTTACAACTCCTTTTACTTAACCGCTTGGCCTTATG
>JANMQQ010000138.1:0-5831 GCA_031370545.1 Gammaproteobacteria bacterium | reverse complement strand
GGAAAATTGGCGAGCGTTGAGTACATTCTATAGCGTGCTAAGGAGATCGTAGCGTGAGCGAGATAGTGATTTACGAAGGCCCCGGCGGAACAGTCGAGGTGCGGTTGGATCACGATACTGTTTGGCTTAGCCAAAGCCATCTGGCTGAATTGTTTGGGCGCGAGCGTTCGGTAATTTCGAAGCACTTACGCAATGTTTTTGTGGACGGCGAGCTTGAAGAAATGAGCAATGTGCAAAATTTGCACATTGCTGGCTCAGACAAGCCGGTGAAATTCTACAACCTCGACGTCGCGATCTCAGTCGGTTACCGGGTCAAGTCGCGCGAGGGAGTGCGCTTCCGCCAATGGGCAACCCGTACCCTCAAAGACCACCTCACGCGCGGCTACACACTGAATCGCCAGCGCTTCGAACACAATGCGCGCGAACTCGAAGCCGCATTAACGCTCGTGCGCAACGCCGCTGCGAGCGGCGAGCTCTCCGCCGAATCCGGGCGCGGATTGGTCGAAGTTATCGCGCGCTACACCAATACCTTTCTGCTACTGCAACGCTACGACGAGGGCTTGCTCACCGAACCGCTCGGTGTGCCTGGCGGCGTATTGCCGACGCCCGAAGATGCGCGCAACGCCGTTGCCACATTGAAGAAAGATCTCATCGCCCGCCGTGAAGCCAGCGCGCTTTTTGGTATGGAACGCGACACTGGACTCGCTGCGATCCTCGGCAACCTCGACCAAACCGCTTTCGGGCAACCGGCGTATCCGAGCATTGAATCCAAAGCGGCGCACCTGCTTTATTTTATTATCAAGAACCACCCCTTCTCGGATGGTAACAAGCGCATCGCTTCGCTCCTGTTCGTGGACTTCCTGCACCGCAATGACCGCTTGTTCCGCAATAGCGAGCCTGTGATCAATGATGTCGGTCTCGCCGCCCTCGCCCTCCTCGTCGCCGAATCCGACCCCAAAAACAAAGACGTGCTGATCCACCTCATCATGAATATGCTGGCCGCCGGTTAGTCTCGCCCCGATCGCTCTATATATAGGCGTACCCCAACGCCGCAATGTTCCGCACATTGGCTTCGGTATACGTCCACGGGTCCATCACGGCATCGGCACCGGTAAGGGGCGGGTTTTGATGATTTCCCTGCGGGCTGCTGTACCACTGCCACCAGAGCCGATCGAGATTCGCATGATGCAGCCAGAACACCGGATCGGCGGGCGACACCGCAGCGTCTGACATTGTCCCGCCCACCCAGATATGCACCGAACCGTGAATGCCATTGATCGGCGCGGAGAACTGCGCATAACTGGTTTTGGCCAACGCTGAGGCAGCGCCTGCCGCAATCGTGGCTAACGCACCTTCTGAATGGGGCGAGCGAATCACATTAATCGTGCGCGTCGGCGTGTGCACCGTGGGCAGAACACCGGTCAGCCAGCTCGGGAAATGCTGCTGCTCCGGTTGCGTCCAATCCCAATAGGGAACGCACACGTCGGGATGGTAGTTGTGCAGCGCCTCCTCAAACAAATGCAGGAATACACGGTGCCACGGCAGCAAACGACTGTTGGTGTGCTGCATGTGCATCTCGCTGTGGATGTCGACCAATTCACCCAGCGTGCCGTCGCTGTTGATCATGTTAAACGCGCAGATGAAACGATTCTTTTCAACATCCGACATCGCCGCTTGTTCCTTGCGATGACACACCGGTGGGAACAACCATGACAAATCTTTGATATTCGGAATCGCGCGCAGATTCGCCCGCACCATTTTCGAAAATGTCATGGACCGCGCCAGCAGCGGCAGATTGCGCGTGAGGAGATCGCCGCCCGTCGCAGGATTGGGATGACCATGATCCAAGGGTTCAGTAGTTTTTTGTTTTTTAGTCGCCATGAGTTTCTCCTAAGAATTATGTAGTGTTCGTCGGTGAGCAAAAAATGTCATGCTCGGCCTCCATGACAGGCTACTGCGCGATGCGTATCAACTCACGTGAATAATGCATGCGCGGCGCGTTGAATTTGAGCCCGCGTGGTGTGTATAAAAAATGTCGAAACACACGAGTGTGGGACTAGCTTCACAGCCGCGCATCCTTTTAAAGAATCCTGCTGCAATCTTTAAAAGATATCCGGCCTTTAAAGAATTCTTGCAAAGCGGGATGGGCGCACATGGAACCAAAACATTTCACCTGCCCGGAGCCGGTAAAGTTGTGCGCACACTGGAAGGAGGCGCGCCAAGTGATGGCAGTCTTGGTAAAAGCGAGCGCTGCATATACTCTCAGGCTTGTCATGACATGCCCGAAGACGTCCACTACGCGTTTGAATTCACTGACACCGAGTGCGTAACGCACAGCGTGCCGTTTCCCCTCGTGCGGCGTGGCCAATCGGCGTCAGCAAGTGCTGATCTGTGTGCTAGGCTTTCCACAACTTAAAAATGAAAACATTTGCGGGGTTCGGCGGATTTGATCGAGGCAGTACAGCTTGCAGCTGTTCCTGCCGGATATCACGAGACCATGACATGAGCATCACCGCGCTTTCGATACGAAACTTCCGATCTATAGTATCCCTCAGTGAGAAGGTACTCGACCTTAACATCTTCGTAGGACAAAACGACGAAGGGAAGTCCAACATCCTGCGAGCCTTGGATCTATTTTTTAATCATGACAAACGTGACGGCTACAAACTGGACTGGAATCGGGATTATTGTTGTTTCGCGCCAATTCGTACGCGCAAGGCCGAAGAAATTCTGATCTCGATAGAAGTCACTCCCCCACCATCATTTGCAAATCGGGGTCCGGCCGTGTGGATTAAGACGTGGCGGCGCGATGGACTTCACCACGATTCCTTCAAACACAAAGATGGTACGGAGGTAAGTCCAAAATCTAAAATTGCGGCCTATCTAAAGACCATGCGGTTTGACTACGTACCGGCGATCAAAGGAAGGGATTACTTCCAGGTTTTAATGTCAAAACTACACGATATGTTGGAGACCTCGGTCGAAGAGCAAGTCCGAACCGCGTCCAGCTCGTTCACTGCTACTATCAATAAGAATACCAAACGAATACTTGTTGAAATCCTACAACGGTTGAATCTGGAAACAACAATTCAGCTCCCCAGCAATCTGCGTGATCTGTTTGCCCAGCTTGAATTTACGTCGGTCTCTGGCGAAAAATCGTTTTCTCTTGATCAGCGCGGCGATGGAATCAAAGTTCGACATATCCCAATTGTTTTGCGGTGGCTCGCTCAACAAGCAAACCATCTCTCCGCGCGTGGTCGCCCGAAGACAGTAACGGTATGGGGCTATGAAGAACCCGAGAACAACCTTGAGTTGCGACGATGCTTTGAACTTGCCCAAGAGTTTGTAGATGGTTCATCGGAGATACAAGCGTTCGTCACAACTCATTCTCCTGCTTTTTACTCGGTTTTTAGAAATAGTGATCCAGAAAAAGTACGTTTGTCATTGGTTACAAAAAATGAGTACTCGACGACACACGTCAGGCCCCTCGGCGACATTGACCTTCCGTCGCTGGATTCTGCTATGGGCTTACTCACCTTGCTTGAGCCGCATTTTCAGGAAGTACGGCAGGAACTACAGAAACTGCAAAACGCGGCAAAAAGTCTTACCGACACGTCCAAGCCGACGATCTTCTGCGAAGGCCTTACCGATAAGATTATTTTTGAAGAAGCGCTTCGCTTGTTTTTCCCAGCCCACGTGGAACTAGTAGCGGTACGATGCAGCACGCGCCAAGGTGGAGGTCATACTTGGGTTGGCGACATGTTGATCGCTTGGTCATTTAGCCGTCCTCTTGCTAGATCCGTTGGAGTATTTGATAAGGACACCGACGCGCAGCTCACTATGAAGGAATCCGTTAGTAAGTTGAACGATCCGCCTTCTGGAAAAAAAGCGTTTGGCGTTGCTCTCAAACCCGGCCCACAGTTGAAAACGTGTTTTACCCGCAAAGTAGCCGTGCCGTTTGCGGTCGAGGAATTATTTCCTGAGGACATTTGGGATATTGCGGAGAAAAAGGGCTGGCTTGAAGATCGACCTAACCCGATAGCACTCTATAAGTTTGTTCAGAGAGACATTACGTTTAATGACTATGTCGAAGACCTCCTCCCAGAGAAACATCTTTATCGCTTAGCGTTAAAAAAAATAGCCCTCGAAAAAAAAGAACCTCTCGCGAAGCACGTGTGTGGGCTCGCTGATGAAGCTAAGAGGAAGCAAGCACTGGATGGTGTCAAGCCAACTCTGGAAGAGTGCTTGAAAAAACTAGAGCTCCTTTAGGCTGACACTCGCTTTTGAATCAACACCATTCGGAACGGGTCTTTACAATTTCCCTGACGCCAAACTGCGTGGCTACGCCGATTGTGCCCGCCGCATCCATGCTAAGCAATCCGTGATATGAGGGTTAGGCACATTGAAAATTCGGTTCGAGATTACTCGCTGAAAGACAGCATCAACCTTCCCGCACAGAAATCCTCGCGTAAGAAATCATAGATGGTTTGAACACGGAGTTTCGAGCAATTGTTGGTTGCTTGCGATGGTATTTGAGCGAAGGTAACGTGGCACTCTGTCGTGACGAGCAAAGTCTGATATTTTAATCGTCATAGAAGAAGTTACAGAATTACCAACATGTGGCTAGGAGACCTCGCGTGGTAAGTGGCGACACTTTATTAATCGGGCACGACATCCGCGTTTCCATCGCAGCGTTGGGTGACCTTGCGCGCCGATATCACATTCGCCGCCTCACCTTGTTCGGCTCTGCCGCGCGCGGTGAGTTGGGGCCGGAGAGTGACATTGATTTAATTGTGGAGTTTGAATCCGGCAAGGCGCCATCGTTGGGCGGCATGCTTGATATTCAAGATGCGTTTTCCAAGCTTTTCGGTGGCCGAAAAGTGGATCTTGCAACGCTGGAAATTTTGAACAATCCGTATCGCCGCCGTGCGATTCAAAAAGATATGGAAGTTCTGTATGCAGCCTGAGGAACGCGATGCGGCCTATCTGTGGGATATGTTGCAGGCTGCCAAAGAAGTGCATGAAATGACGGCCGGGCATGACTTGGGAAAATTTCTTGCGAACCGTGTTTTATTGCGCGCCACCGAGCGCGGAGTGGAAATCATCGGGTAAGCCGCGCGGCGTGTATCCACAAGTTTTGCCACAGCGCATCCCGAAGTGGTATGGCGGCAAATTATCGGCATACCTTCGATTGCCGTCGTTCTACGTTCTAGAATCTAGAATGACAATGGTAGTCATGTCAGAGACTAGTCTAGTTACATATTTTTAAGTAACTAGGAATATCTCATGGTCACGTGCGAGGCATCCTCAAATATTAAATAGAACTCTTATATGCTATATGCATACAGCATATGAAACGCGCTCACTCCCCCGCCACATCAATGTGTAGTTGCCGGTTGCCAAGCCCGATGAGAAGTAGACGATTGATAAGTTCCGGGTAGGTGTAGCCAGCCTTTTTTGCCGCTTCGGCAAAGTCGTCGTCGTGGGCGATGGCGCAGTTGGGGTTGGCTTCCAGCACGTAGAGTTCGCCGCTGGCATCCATGCGCAGGTCGAGACGGGCATAGCCGCTGAGGAGCAGCTTTCGATAGATCCGGCGCGCGAGCTTGACAATTTTTGCCTGCGTCGCGTTTTCCAAGGATTTGGCAAAGCAGTATTTGAAGCCGATTTTGTCGCGGTACTCGTCGTTCCATTTCACGCGATAGGTCGCGATGCGCTGCTCCTGGCTGGCGCTGTCGCTGAAACTAAGCTCGCGGATCGGCAGCACCTCAAGGCGCTCGTTGCCCAGGATGCCGACGTAGAGTTCGCGGCCGTCGATGTATTGTTCCGCAATC
>JANMQQ010000113.1:0-20188 GCA_031370545.1 Gammaproteobacteria bacterium | reverse complement strand
GTGGGATTCGATGGTTACGTTTGCTTGGTGCCTTATGTTGAAGAGCCTGACTATTATTTCTTGAAGACGGTGATTCCAAGCAGAAAGGCGACCAGAGACTACTTGCTGAGGGGTATTCCAGATGAAAAAACTTGATGCGTTGGAGAAAGCTATTTTAGCCGCCTATGAAAAGGGCGAACTTAAGTCTACCTCCCCTTCAAAAGCAGCATTGGCAAAATTTAAAGCCGCTGCGACAGCGACTTTTCTGAAAGAAAAGCGGATCAACATTCGTCTTTCTACGCCGGACTTGATGGATATCCAGGCACGCGCACTTGAAGGTATATGCCGTACCAGACGTTAATCGCCAGCGTACTTCACAAATTTGTATCGGGGCGTCTTGTGGAGATACCGCACAGCCTAATTCCTCATTCAAACGGTCCGCGCCCAAAGCGGCGCGTCGCTTAACCCATCCAAGCTAACTACACGTTTTTGTAGTCTGGTTTATGGTTCCCACCGCGCTGGCTTTGCGCGGGGAGGGGATAAACCCAGCGCTCGATAATGCAATTGCGCAAGCTTGATCCAGTTTCTAATTGTATTGAGTCGCAACGAGCTTCCTATCGTCGCGAGTGTGACGCGCGGCGCTTCAATCTTCTTATGCGTTCGCCTACAATGCCCCGCTCCCTTGAAGGAAAGCTCGGGAGGGGTTTCAAGTCTTAGTCATATCTAAATCGGGTAAAGGGAGGCGCAAGCCATGCAGCAGCACATAGCCCATTGGTCAGTTGTTCCATTTGTTTTTCTTTTGTCAATTCTCGCCGGTTGCGGCAGCAACAGCGAAACAACACCTTCGGATCTTGAACAAGCCAAAGGCGCGGTGACCGAGCTACGAACTTGGTCGACTACACTTGCCAAACTGGATTCACAGGGTAGCGCTTTCGGTGATCAACTTGATGCAGCAAGTGTTTCGGGACAAATCGCTGCGAATGCAGGCGAGTCACTTGGATACGCTTTACGGGCCATGTCCAACGCCTACCTCAGTGGTAATGCGAGCCCTTACGAACTTGCGAGCTACATGCCGAAAGATTTCTCCGGTAGTTCTGCCGGGAGCATCGTGCAGAGCGGGGGTCAGCTGTCGATTACTAACGGGGATATCAACGGTAATAGTGTCAACATTGTCGTTGGTGTACCGAATTTGAACGGTACGGCTTCGGCATACACGCTTGTTGTCGTATCGGCTAAAGTGACCAATACGACCACCTTCGCTCGTATAGATAAAGGCTCGGTCGAGGTGAAATATCCAAGTAGTACCTCATTGAGCGACATCGCGGCGGGCGACTACACAGAGCAGCCTGACAGGCTGGCATTTGAGGCGCAGGGAACGGTTGGCCAAAATATATCTACTACGGTGACCAACCCGGTACTCTTCACGGGGCAAATCATTTTCACGGCGCAGCGAGCCAACAATGTACATACAGGTAACCCGAACCCGGGTCACCTGTTAATGAGCGGCGAATTCAAAAACAACACTAATAGTTTTAGCGCTGCATTCGAGGTTAATATGCGCAACGCCGCGACGTTCGTAGTGGTGCAGCCTTCAACAACAGTGGCTAATGAAAACGCTACCCACTGGCGCGATATCGACGGCACGCTCACGTTTACTGCGAAGCTCAAGGACCTGCCGGAAGCTCAATTCATTGAAGCTTTTGATCGTACGGCGTATGACGGATTCACCGGGTCGATCACTGTGGCATACGGAAATGTCACGATCAAACTCGAAGACGGCATCAAGGCCAAGAAGGAAACCGGCCTTAAGCTCATGCTTACGGTCACCAAGGACGGCAAGATCGCAGTGGTGGCGATTGAGCCCGATACGACTGATAAAACCAAGCTTACGGGCATCGTAACGGTTAACGGTAACAAGGTTGACACGATCAAGCCCGCTATGAATGGCCAAGCATTAATCGTTACCTATAACGACGGAACGTTTGAAACCGTGACGTTCTGATTTTCAGCGATATGTTGAGCGAAAAAGGCAGCCCGCAGGCTGCCTTTTTTTTGAGAAATTCGGTATGCGTTTAGCAACGTTAGTCCTCTTCATATTTTGCGTGGGATGCGTGCACAACAGTGTTGCAGGCGACGCCGTGTGGTATGCGCGCATGGCGGGTTTTGGTTATTCCGAGCCCATCGGGTTGCGTCAATTCACTACTGATTGGTCCGGCCGCATTTCTTCCGGCGATACGGCCTTGCAACACGTGCAGGTGGAGTCAGGTGTCGAATACCAGGACTGGGGTGCCGGGTTGTTTTGGCGCGACGACGCTGAAGCCCGCTTCAGCGCAGACACCGCACAGCTGTATTACCTGTTAAAAAATAAACAATTGCTAGAGGTTGGGCGGCAGTATTCGATTGATCTCGATGTCGAGCACGCACGTTCTAATGGCATCCGCATATTTCGTACTATGAGGTTCGATACTTGGGCAACCCTCATTCTCGGCGCAAGCCTGTTTCACAGCGACAAACTCATTTCCGGAACCATGCGTGGCACCGCCACTGTGACCGGGAAAAAAGACTACGAACTCAACCGCGTCACGGTGGATTACTACTATTCACGCGATGTATTGTTTGATCGCAAAGTTACCGCACCGCCTGGGCGCGGCTTTGCCTTTGACTTGGATCTCATCGTGGTTCCTGCGCCCGCATGGAGCGTGCATCTGAAGACCGAAAATTTATTCGGCAATATCTTTTGGAAATCGGCACCGTTTACGCAGGCACAGGTCGATACGGACAACAAAACCTATGACGAAAACGGCTACGTCCATGTCAAACCACTATTGAGCGGAAAGCAAGGCAACCGCGATTATCGGCAACGGCTGCCCCTGCTTGTCGACACCCGTGTAAGTTATAACGTGTCCGATGCGATAGGCATGGTGGGCGGGCTCACTTACTCACCGGCACAGATGTTTCGATCCGTCGGCGCCGAATGGCGTTTGGATGCGCTAACTAATCTCGCTGTGCTATACACATTTGATGCGGACATGGTGACGCTGTCTGCGCACTTTGCGCGTGGCTACCTTTCAATGGGTGCTGATCGTGCTTCAGTCGGTGAAGCCCACGCGTTGACGGTGGCTTTGGGTTTTACATATCTGCTCGGTGATTTTTAACCAGTAGCCCACGACGGGCAGCATCGTTCGATGCTTTGGGAGCTGCCCTATGTAAGCGGCCATTGGTGTAGAATAAAAACTCCATTTTCATTGGTGCCATTCGAATCGCTATGAATCTAAACTTCCTGGACTTCGAACAACCCATTGCCGAGCTCGAAGCGAAAATCGATTCGCTTAAACATGTCGGCAACGACGCGGAACTCAATCTCAACGAAGAGATTGCGCGCCTTGAGGCGAAAAGCCGCGCGCTGACAGAATCCATTTTCAAGAATCTCACCGCTTGGCAAATTTCCCAGCTGGCGCGCCATCCACAGCGCCCCTACACGCTGGATTACATCGAAAAGATTTTTACCAATTTCTACGAGCTGCACGGTGATCGCGCGTTTGCGGATGATCCGGCGATTGTCGGCGGCATCGCGCGGTTGGACGGGCGGCCGGTGATGATTATCGGCCAGCAGAAAGGCCGCGATACTAAAGAGAAGGTCAAGCGCAATTTCGGCATGCCGCGCCCAGAAGGTTATCGCAAGGCGCTGCGTCTGATGCAGATGGCCGAGCGCTTCAAACTGCCGTTGTTGACATTTATCGACACGCCCGGCGCTTATCCGGGCATGGACGCGGAAGAGCGCGGCCAGAGTGAAGCCATCGCGCGCAATTTATTTGTAATGTCGCAGTTGAATATTCCCATCATCTGCACGGTGGTGGGCGAGGGCGGCTCGGGTGGCGCGTTGGCCATTGGCGTGGGTGACCGCATGATGATCCTGCAATACAGCACCTATTCGGTGATTTCACCCGAAGGCTGCGCGTCGATTCTGTGGAAAAGTGCGGAAAAAGCGGCCGATGCCGCAGCGGCGCTGGGCATCACCGCGAAACGTTTGAAAGAACTTAATCTGGTCGACCGGGTGATTCCCGAACCGCTGGGCGGCGCGCACCGCGATCCGAATATCATGGCGCAAACGCTCAAGATCAGCTTGCTTGAAACCCTCGAACAGTTGGATGCGATACCGATCGAAAAATTAGTCGAGCAACGCTACGAGCACCTGATGAAGCTCGGCCAGTTTTTTGAACCGTCGTTGAAAGAAAAACCCAGGCTGCCCCCGCCGGTCAAAGCCGCCGCAAAAGAAGTGAAGCGAACCGTAAAATAATTCGCCCGTTGTACGTCACTGATTTGTCTTTTACCCATCACCGCATTGCTCCGCTACACTACCCGGCATGTCATTTTCGCCTGCCGGATTACTGTCCTTTGCTGCGCGCTTCACCGGCGCGTCGCGTTTCCTCGTCGCCTACAGTGGTGGAATGGATTCGCATGTGTTGTTGCATGCACTGGCACAGTTACGTGCCCATTTCCCGGGCGTTGAGTTGCAGGTGATTCACGTCAATCACGGCTTACACCCCAGTGCACCGGACTGGGCGCAGCATTGCGTGAGCGTGTGTGCAGCGTTGGGCGTGCCTTGCGAAGTTCGCGTTGTCGATGCACGCGCGTCATCCGGTATCAGCCCCGAAGATGCTGCGCGTGCTGCGCGTTACGGCGCGTTGGCCGAGGTTGTGCGGTCGGGGGATATTTTATTTACCGCCCACCATCAAGATGATCAAGCCGAGACCCTGCTGCTACAACTGCTACGCGGAGCCGGGCCGCAGGGTTTAGCCGGGATGCCTGATCTGTCACGCTTTGGCACGGCGTGGCTGGCACGGCCGCTTTTGGAATTTTCGCGCGCAGAATTACATGATTACGCGCTGGCGCAACGGCTGCACTGGATCGACGACCCCAGTAATGTCGACACCCGGTTTGATCGCAATTACCTGCGGCATGAAATTTTGCCGCACTTGCAGAGGCGTTGGCCTGCCGCGCAGGTGACATTAGCGCGCAGCGCGCAGCATTGCGCCGAGGCAACGGAGTTGCTGGAGGTGTTAGCTCGCAGTGATTTTCAAGACCTACAGTTGGATAAAAGCGGTAACGCTACTAAAGCCTCGCTCCTTGCTGATCCGTTGTGCGTGTCCAAGCTGCTACTACTCTCTCCAGCCCGGCAACGCAACGTATTACGTTTCTGGATCGCGCAAGCGGGTTTGCCAATGCCGCAACAACGGCATCTGGAACAGCTGCAAAACGAGGTGCTGCCTGCCGCAGTCGATGCCGAACCGTGCGCACACTGGCCAGGTGTTGACATCCGCCGCTATCGCGACGCGCTGTATGCGTTACCGCAGCGGCCAGTGTTCGACGCATCACAACAATATGAGTGGCGTCTCGACACACCGCTGAAAATTGCCAACGTGGGCACGCTCACCGCCTGCCATAATCAACAGGTAGGCTTGCGTGCCGATGCGTGCGCAGCCGGTGTGCGCGTCGTATTTCGCAGCGGCGGTGAACGCATCAAACCGGCGGGGCGCGCGCATCACGCCACGCTGAAAAACCTGTTCCAGCAAGTGGGCGTACCGCCGTGGTTACGCGAGCGGGTGCCGCTGCTTTACATCGGCACGGAGCTGGCGGCAGTCGCAGGCTACTGGTACGCGGACGAATTCGCAGCGCGCGTGGGCGCAATCACAATTGAATTTCAACCGGAGTGAAATGACGATGAAAAATGTTCTGGCGGGTGCGGCGTTGTTGTTGCTGTTCGGCGCAACGGGATCAGCGGTGGCCGCCGAGCAGGAGATCTCCATGCTGCAATTTGCACAGCGCAAACATTCTCAAGGCGCCCCTCTGATCACGACGGTGGGAGTGTACGGCGTGCGCGCAGGCACTGCGGCCCACTGGGATATCGCGCAATACAATGATCCGCAGCAAGGTGAAGCCTGGGCCACAGAGTTCGGTGCAGGCTATTTGTTGCCTACGCGGGTGAACGTGTTCATCGGCGGCGGATTCGTCGCCGGTTACCGACGCAAGGGCGGTGAGTACTTTGGTGCCTGGTATCCCGAGGTCGGTGCGGTGGTGCCGCTGATTGAAGGCCTGGGCGTGTCGGTCAGCCGCAAGCGCTATCAGAAGTTGTATCAGAAGCTTGAAGATGTGGTGATGTTTGGTCTGGTGCTGACCATGAAGTAAATTTTCGTGTTCGCCAGCCGGGTTCCGTTGAGCGTGCGGGGGTGTTTCTGGTATCGTGTGCACCCATGCTGAGCTCCCTCCCAGGCATGGGTCATCCCCGGACAAAAACCTATGACCACCCGATTTATCTTCATTACCGGCGGTGTTGTTTCGTCATTGGGCAAGGGAATCGCCTCGGCGTCGCTAGCCTCGTTGCTCGAAGCGCGCGGTTTAAAAATCACCCTGCTTAAACTTGACCCCTATATTAATGTTGATCCGGGCACCATGAGCCCGTTTCAGCATGGTGAAGTCTTTGTTACCGAAGATGGCGCCGAAACCGATCTGGATCTCGGCCACTACGAACGTTTCGTGCGCACCACCATGACACGCCGCAACAATTTCACCACCGGCCGCGTCTATCAAAACGTGTTGAACAAAGAACGTCGCGGCGACTATCTGGGCGGCACCGTGCAGGTGATTCCGCACATCACCGACGAGATCAAGCGCCTGATCATCGACGGTGCCGACGACGCCGACGTCGCGATGGTGGAAATCGGCGGCACCGTCGGTGACATCGAATCGCTGCCGTTCCTTGAAGCCATTCGCCAGATGGCCGTGGAGCTGGGGCGCGAACGCACCTTGTTCATGCATCTGACGCTGGTTCCGTACATTCCGTCGGCGGGTGAGCTGAAAACCAAGCCGACGCAGCACTCGGTGAAGGAGTTGCGTTCGATCGGTATTCAGCCCGATGTGTTGCTGTGCCGCACCGACCGCCCGTTGCCCAACGACGAGCGTCGCAAAATTGCGTTGTTTACCAATGTGGAATCGGCGGCGGTCATTTCCGCGCAAGACGTCGACACCATTTACAAAATCCCGGCTGAATTTCACGAGCAGGGTCTCGACAATTTTGTGATGCGCAAATTCCACCTGGATTGTCCGCCTGCGGATTTGAGCGAGTGGAACGCGGTGGTGGATGCGCTGGATCGTCCGGCGGGTGAAGTGAAAATCGCGCTGGTCGGCAAATACACCGGGCTGGCCGATGCTTATAAATCGCTGCATGAAGCCTTGATCCATGCCGGGATTCAAACCCGCACGCGGGTGAACATCGTTTACATCGACTCCGAACAAATTGAGAAATCCGGCATCGCCTGCCTGAGCGGGATGGACGCAATTCTGGTGCCGGGCGGTTTCGGCGAGCGCGGCATTGAAGGAAAAATCCGCACCGTGCAATATGCGCGTGAGAACAAGGTTCCGTATCTCGGCATTTGCTTAGGGATGCAAGTGGCCATCATCGAATACGCGCGCAACGTCGCCGGATTGAACGGCGCGCACAGCACCGAGTTCAACACCGATACGCCGCACCCGGTCATTGCGCTGATTACCGAATGGGTCACCGCGCAGGGCAGCCTGGAAAAACGCAGCAAAAATTCCGACCTCGGCGGCACCATGCGTTTGGGTGCGCAATCCTGTCGATTAGTAGCAGGTTCGCTGTGGCGCAGTTTGTATGGCAAGGACGAAATCATCGAACGGCATCGACATCGTTACGAGTTCAACAATAACTATCGTGAACAGCTTATCCAGGCGGGGCTGGTCATCGCCGGTAATTCGCTCGACGGTGAACTGGCTGAAGTGATCGAGCTGCTGGATCATCCGTGGTTCGCGGCTTGCCAGTTCCATCCCGAGTTCACCTCAACCCCGCGTTATGGCCATCCGCTGTTCACCGGCTTTGTGCGTGCAGCCGTGCGGCAGCGCGCGGCTGCGCCTGCGATGGCATATGCGCAAGAGCAGGCGGTACGCGTATGAAACTGTGTGGCTTCGAAGTCGGCTTGCACCAGCCGCTATTTATTATTGCCGGGCCGTGTGTGATCGAGAGTGAGCAACTCGCGCTTGATACCGCCGGGCAGTTAAAAGAAATCACCACCCGCCTGGGCATTCCGTTCATTTACAAATCATCGTTCGATAAAGCCAATCGCTCGTCGAGTAAAAGTTTTCGCGGGCCGGGTATTGACGAGGGTTTGCGCATTCTGCAATTGGTGAGAACGCAGATCGGGGTGCCGGTGTTGACTGATGTGCACGAAGACACGCCGTTGTCGGATGTCGCCGCCGTGGTGGATGTGTTGCAGACACCCGCATTTTTGTGTCGCCAGACCAATTTCATCCAGAACGTCGCGCGCCAGGGCAAACCGGTCAACATCAAAAAAGGTCAATTCCTGGCGCCGTGGGATATGAAAAATGTGGTGGACAAGGCGCGCGAGACCGGTAACACCGGCATCATGGTGTGCGAGCGGGGCGCAAGTTTTGGCTACAACAATCTGGTTTCGGACATGCGTGCGCTGGCCGTAATGCGCGACACGCAATGCCCGGTGGTGTACGACGCCACACACTCGGTGCAGTTGCCGGGCGGACAAGGCAACGTGTCGGGCGGTCAACGCGAACACGTACCGGTCCTGGCACGCGCGGCAGTTGCGGCGGGCATCGCGGGCCTGTTTATGGAAACGCATCCCAACCCGGAAAAAGCTCTGAGTGACGGACCGAATTCGTGGCCGCTTCCGCGCATTGCGGAGTTGCTGGAAACACTCAAGATGATCGACGCCGCCGTGAAAGCGCGCGGTTTTGCGGAAGAGAATATGTAGGATGCGCTGCGAATGGCGATGCTGGGTTACGCTTCGCTAACCCAGCCTACAAAGCATAAACGTAGCATCCCTTCCCCCTGCAAGGGGGAAGGTTAGGATGGGGGTGATGATAAAGGTGGTGTGCGTGCACCCCCCCTATCTCGGCAACTGCTCCTGCGTTGCCCTACCTTCCGCCCTCCATGGCGGTCGCCAGCCTTCCCCCTTGCAGGGGGAAGGAGTATGAGGGCGAGTATCTTTACCTTTATTCAGTGTTTTAGTTACGCGGTAAAACACGATATTTATCAACCAACGGAGTAATTGCAGCAGTGGCCAGTTCAAAAATCAAAGAAATACGCGCCCGCGAAATTTTGGACTCGCGCGGCAATCCCACCATTGAAGCCGATGTCACTTTGGAGTCAGGCGCGCTCGGTCGCGCTGCGGTACCGTCCGGTGCATCGACTGGTTCGCGCGAAGCCTTGGAGCTGCGCGACGATGACGCCAAACGCTATCTGGGCAAAGGCGTGCTAAAAGCGGTGGCCAATGTCAGCGGCGAGATCCGCAAATCTTTACTTGGCCAGGACGCCGCCCAGCAAGCAAAAATCGACCAGATCATGATTGACCTCGACGGCACCGAAACGAAGTCACGCTTGGGCGCCAATGCGTTGCTGGCAGTGTCGATGGCCAACGCGCGCGCGGTCGCTGCGCATGCGGGCCTTCCGTTGTATCGTTCGCTCGGCGGCAACGGCGCGTTCACCATGCCGGTGCCGATGATGAACATCATCAACGGCGGTGCGCACGCGGACAACAGCGTGGATATGCAGGAATTCATGATCCTGCCGGTCGGCGCGCCGAATTTTTCCGAAGCGTTGCGTTACGGCGTGGAAGTGTTTCACGCGCTGAAAAAAGTCTTGCACGCTAAAAAGTTCAACACTGCCGTCGGCGACGAAGGTGGCTTCGCCCCGGACCTCCCGTCCAACGAAGCGGCGATCGAAGTGATTCTCGAAGCCATCGCCAAAGCCGGTTACGTCGCAGGTAAAGACATTTACCTCGGCTTGGATTGCGCCAGCTCGGAATTCTACAAAAACGGCCAGTACGTGCTGGAATCGGAAAACAAGCGCATGAGTTCGGCCGAATTCGCTGATTACCTCACGCGCTGGGTCGACAAATATCCGATCATCAGCATCGAAGACGGCATGGCCGAAAACGATTGGGAAGGCTGGGCGCTGCTGACTCAGAAACTCGGCAAGCGCGTGCAATTGGTTGGCGACGATTTGTTCGTGACCAACACCAAGATCCTGAAACAGGGTATCGACCAGGGCATCGCTAATTCGATTTTGATCAAAGTGAACCAGATCGGCACCTTGACTGAAACGCTGGCCGCGATTGCGATGGCGAAAAAGGCAGGCTACACCGCTGTGATCTCGCACCGCTCCGGCGAAACCGAAGACACCACCATCGCCGATATCGCGGTGGCGACCAACGCGGGCCAAATCAAAACCGGCTCACTGTCGCGCTCCGACCGCGTCGCTAAATACAACCAGTTGCTACGCATCGCGGAGGAGCTCGGTGCGAGTGCGAAATATCCGGGGCGTGAGATATTCTATAATTTGAAGTGAGGGTTGGATGTCGGATGTATTTTCATATTGATACGGCCGAGGCATTAAGAATCAGTGATTTGGAAATATCGGAACTGCTGTCGCGAGTTTATGTAGACGGGGAGTTTGTAGCGCCGGAGATTGCTGTTTCTTTATTCGAGCCGACTGCTGTTAGAAGCAGAGGCAAAATCGTGGCTGCCCGTGAGAAGCAGACTTCGTTACTCGCGGGAATGGTGATCATGGTGTATCCGACTTCGCCCGCGCGCCGGTTTGCGCAAGGCACTGAAACTGAAATGCACTTGCTGGGTGTTAAACCCGAGTTTCGCGGACAGGGTTTAGGCCGGGCGCTGGTTGCCGCAGCAATTGATGACGCAATCCGCAGCGGTAGTTCGAAAATGCTGTTGTGGACTCAGGCGACGATGCATGCGGCGCAGCGCCTCTATGAAGTATCTGGATTTGTTCGGGTACCGAATCGGGATTTTTCTCGGGCAGGTCGTGATTTTAAAATGTATGAGAAAGATCTTGGTGTTGACACATCCAGTAGACGAGGAGAGGCAGATTGAAAATACTCGTGGTCGTGTTGTCGATTCTGTTCGCCATTTTGCAAATCAAGTTGTGGGCGGGCTCCGGCAGCGTGCGCGACATCTGGCGCTTGAATGAGACGGTTGCTCACCAGCAGCGCGAAAACAACGTGCTGAATGAACGCAACAACGCGCTACAAGCTGAAGTGCAGGATTTAAAGACCGGTTACGCGGCGGTGGAAGAGCGCGCGCGCACGGAGCTGGGGATGATCAAGTCGGACGAGACGTTTTACCAGGTAGTGCAAAAGTAACAATGCCAAAAAATGCGATCCCCTCCCCCTGGGAGGGCGAGGGTGGGGGTTGTTGGTTATAGTTAAGATTCACCCCCATCCCGGCAACTGCTCCTGCGTTGCTCTACCTTCCGCCATCCATGGCGGTCGCCAGCATCCCCCTTGCAGGGGGAAGGAGCCTACAGCGCGTCTCAAGTAAAATGCATCGGATTCTTTGCTGCTTCTTAAATATTAAGGTCTGGCACGCATGGCTTATTGGGCAGTGGTTCCCGCTGCGGGCAGCGGTGCGCGCATGAGCTCGCAGGTTCCCAAACAATATCTGGCGTTGGCGGGCAAGACAGTCATCGAACAAACGTTGGCGCGTCTCGCGGCACATCCTTTGATAGACGGTATCGTGGTTGCGCTCGCGCCCGACGACACGCGCTGGCAGGACTTGGGGATCACACTGGATAAACCAGTATTGCGGGTCAACGGCGGCGGTGAGCGTTGTAACTCGGTTTTAAACGCGCTGTTTGAATTGCAAAAACATGCGCAGCCGGATGATTGGATTCTGGTGCACGACGGCGCGCGTCCCTGCGTGCGGTTGACCGACATCGACAAGTTGATTGCGGGTTTGCATGGTCACCCGAACGGTGGTCTGCTCGCGGTGCCGGTACGTGACACAATGAAACGCGCCGATGAAAACAGCGATGTATTTGAAACCGTGGACCGCAAAGGGCTATGGCATGCGCTCACGCCGCAGATGTTTCGGTTGGGCGAATTAAGCGCGGCGCTGAGTCACGCCATTGATAACGGCTGGCTGGTGACCGATGAAGCGTCCGCGATGGAGCTTGCGGGTTACAAGCCGCATTTGGTGGAAGGTGCGGCCGACAATATCAAAATCACTCGGCCGGAAGATTTGGTGCTGGCCGAATTTTATCTGCGTCAGCAGCAAGGAGAGGTTTAATGCGCATCGGCCACGGTTATGACGCACATCGGTTCATTGTCGGCCGAGCGTTGATCTTGGGCGGTGTCAATGTCCCGCACACGCATGGACTCGAAGCGCACTCCGACGGCGATGTGTTGATCCACGCGCTGTGCGACGCGTTGCTTGGCGCGGCAGCGCTGGGTGACATCGGCAAACATTTTCCCGACAGCAGTGCCGAGTTTAAAAATATCGACAGCCGCCTGTTGCTGCGCCGGGTGGTCGCTGCGCTGCAAGAAAAAAACTTTAGGATCGGGAATGTCGACGTTACGGTCGTGGCGCAAAAGCCAAAACTTGCCCCCTATGTCGCTGCGATGCGGGCGTGTCTTGCGGAGGATCTGGGTACACCGCTTGATCGCGTTAACGTTAAAGCAACGACGACTGAAGGCATGGGCTTCACCGGGCGGCTTGAGGGCATCGGGTGCCATGTTGTTGCATTAATTGAAGAGACGTAAGTGATTGCAAAGGCGTTAACTCCCCTCCTTATTTTCAAGGAGGGGTGCCCCGAAGGGGTGGGGTGGTCGCGGTTAAAGTTTGCGGCGATGGGCACGCCCACCCAACCACCCCGTCCGCTACGCGTCCACCCCTCCTTGAAAATAAGGAGGGGAGGGTTCCTTCGCCGAGCAATAACGGCAAATTTAAGTTCCTAATTCCGGCCACCAATCAATCCATGTATTGCACATCCCAATGAATTATTCCTACGTTCTAGGTGCACCGCTCGCCACTGCCACGTTGCGCACCACACCCGAAGACTTCGAAGTGCACGAAGTGCTCGGCTTCGAACCCGATGGAGTAGGTGATCACGCGCTGTTGTTGATTCAAAAACGTAACACCAACACCGAATGGCTGGCGCGTAACCTCGCGAAGTTTGCGGGCGCGAAACAGGTCGATGTTGGCTACGGTGGATTAAAAGACCGCAATGCGGTGACCTCGCAATGGTTCAGTGTGAATCTCAACGGCAAGACCGAGCCGGACTGGTCGCAACTTGAATCTGCCGAGACGCGTGTGCTGCGAGCAACTCGCAATCGGCGCAAATTGAAGCGCGGCGCGCATCATGGCAATCGCTTTGTGATCACGTTGCGCGATGTGCGCGGCGAGGCGAGCGAACTTGAAGCGCGGCTGCATGCGATCCGCGCACATGGGGTGCCGAATTACTTCGGCGCGCAACGTTTCGGTATTGATGCGAACAATATTGAACAGGCGCGTGCGATGTTCGCTGGCGAAATTAAAGTCAATGATCGGCACCAACGCGGCCTGTATCTGTCCGCTGCGCGCTCGTTATTGTTCAATGCAGTATTGTCACGACGTGTTACCGATCAAACGTGGAGCACGGCTTTGCCCGGTGACGCACTCATGCTCGAAGGTACACATAGTTTTTTTGTCGCCGATGTCATCGACGCGACGCTGATGCAGCGGTTGAACTCCGGCGACGTTCATCCCACCGGGCCGCTGTGGGGGCGTGGCGAGCTTGCGAGCCATTTGGAGGCGCGGCGCGTTGAGGATCAGGTGTTGACACAATACACGGCATTTCGTATGGGCCTCGAACAGGCCGGGCTGGATCAGGAGCGCCGCGCGTTGCGTTTGTTGGTTCAAGATCTCACATGGCAACTCAATTCTGACAACACTGTGCGTCTCGACTTTATGTTGCCATCTGGCGCCTATGCCACGACCGTCTTACGCGAGCTGGTTGCGACCTCCTAGCTCTTGATAAGCATTTCTTAAGTAAATTGTCGCTATCCCTCGGTTTCTTTCATGTTCGTTTCAGACTCGTGGACGTACTCTTGCCCACCCATTCTGTTGTACGTCAGGTTTACCCTAGATGAAAATGACAACAAGGCTGTTTGTGGTGCTGGCGTTCACGTTGGTGGCTGGACTTTTTATCGGCAGCACTGGCTTTGCGTCGTTTGTGCAACACACTAGTAGTCTGGATTTCTGCACCTCGTGTCATGAGATGAAAGACTCGGTGTACGAGGAGTACAAAAAAACCACGCACTACAGCAACAAGTCCGGAGTGCGCGCAGTGTGTGCCGACTGCCACGTGCCGCATGACTGGCAGGATGTTGTCGTACGCAAAATAGCGGCGGCTAAAGATGTCTATCACCATCTGCTAGGCACAATAGATACCACCGAAAAATTTGATGCGCGCCGGTTACAAATGGCGCAGCACGTGTGGGACCGCATGAAAGCGAACGGTTCCAAGGAATGCCGTAACTGCCACGCCTTTGATGCGATGGTGCTGGAAAATCAAAAGCCGCGCGCACGCAAACAGCATGAAAATGCCATGGGCGATGGTCGGACCTGTGTGGAGTGCCACAAAGGGATTGCGCATAAGTCAGTACATGATCAATTGCAAAAAGTTGAATCCAAAGACGATTTCAACCTTCAGTTCTAAGTTCGGAGAATTTCAATGAAACAAATTCGTCGCGCCATCGCGATGCTGGGTGCCGCTGCCTGTGCGTTGTTATTGTCATCACCCAGCGCCTGGGCAGTGAACTGGGATTCGGTAAAAGGGGTTGATGTGGTTTTACTGTATCCCGGTCAGGCGTCGTGGGAGTGGGTGTTGTCAGATCATAGCGCTGCCAAGACTGTGCGTACCGGCGGTAAATGCCGTGAATGTCACGACACCGAAGAAGCCGATATGGGCAAGAAAATGGCGAGCGGCAAAAAAATGGAACCTACGCCAATTTCCGGCAAGCCTGGGTCGATTCCGATAAATGTCAAGATCGTTCACGATGCTGCGCGCATCTACGTGCGTCTGGCCTGGAAAGACACCGGATTTCACAGCGGCACCAAAAAAGATGCTGATCATCCCGTCAAAGTGGCAATGATGATCGGCGACAAGCAGGTCAAGGAATCGAGCATTGCAGGCTGTTGGGGAGCATGTCATGACGACGCCACCGGTATGGCCAGCGCCGCAGACGCAAAACGTTCGTTGTATCTGGGCGCGTCACGCACCGCCATCACGCGCCGTGGCGGTGGAGATAATGTCAAGCCTGACGCAGAGTTGGCGAGTCTGGTTGCGGGCGGGAATTTCCTGGAATTCTGGCAGGCGGAAGTAAAGGCCGATCAAAGCGTGAATGTGAAGGACGGTTATATTTTCGAGAAACGTAACACCGCGAAGACACCGCTCGTTGAAGCCAACGCCGAACTGAAAAACGGCCTATGGAGCGTGACGTTGAGCCGCAAGCTCAAAGCGGGCGAAAAAGGCCGTCATTCGCTACTGCCGGATCAAACCTACAACATCGGATTTGCGCTGCATGACGACTACGCCGAAGGGCGTATCCACTATGTTTCGTTCGGCTATACGCTGGCGTTGGACAAAGGTAATGCAGATTTCGTGGCACTCAAGCAATAGGAAGCTTTCAACCCAAAGGAGCAGGTTATGTTTAAACACGTTGTGACATCCGCGCGCTTGGTCTTGGCCGGTTCAGTATTTTTAGGTGCCGCACTCACCACCGTGGGCAACGAAGCAAACGCCACTCCGGCGTTCGCGCGCGCCACCGGTGCGGCCTGCAGCAAGTGCCATAGCGAGATGTTTCCGCGCTTGAACGAGCGCGGCGAACGGTTTATGCGCAATGGCTTTCAGGTGCGCGGCGAAGAAGGCGTGAGCCTTGACGCGCCCGGTGGCCAAGCCAAAGAGCCACCTCCGGACGAAGGCAAGAAGATTGCTCCCGACCTGTATCTGAACAATATGTCGAATGTATTTAGTATTTACGGCATCGTCGACGCGTTGTCGAAAAACACCAATTCGAAAAACATTAATGTGGGCACACCGCAAACACTGTCGTTATTGGCGACCAGCACGCTGACCAAGGACATTCCGGTGTTCATGGAGCTGGAGTTGGATGCGGGGACCGGTGAGGTTGAAGCTGATCGCTTTTTCATCGGTGTGACCAATCTGGGTAGTACCACCGCCGTTAATTTACGTGCCGGGTCGCTGGACCCCACCGAGTGGACCTCGTTCTCCAGTCTTGCAGCCGGTGCCTTTAAAGCCAGGAACGACCACGTTGGCTCCTATGCTGGCAAGGACGGATTTTCCATGGTGGGCACCGGGCTGACACCACGTCATGCCCTTGAATATTACGGCTATGCCGAAAATCTTTTTTGGGCAACGGCGGTGGCCAATCCTCCCGCGCCGGAAGCCCCGCTGGAGACGCCGTCGGACAAGCGCAATCTTGACTACTGGCTGGTAGGCCGATTCGACATTGTCAAGACCGGCTCGGTGTCAATTCTTTACTATAATTCGCACTTTCTAGATGCGGCGGACTGGGTCGACACGCGCGTGCTGAGTTTTGCCGGTAATCTGCGCTTGCCGTCCGCCGACTTGCTGGTGCAATACACGCGTGATTCCGGAACCGATAATCGTCCCAAGATTTTCGGTTTTACCTTTCAAGCCAATGTCCCGTTCACCAAGCAGTTGATGGGCGTGGCACGTTATGACATGACCGACAATGGCGCCGATCAAGACGCAAAAGAAGCCGTGTTGAGTCTGGGCGCCATGTTCAAGCCAGCGCAAAACCTGAAAGTCACGGCGGCCATTACCAGTGAACTGAAACATGCCGATCCGGCGTCGACAAAGTCGAACGGCTTCAATCTCAATCTGCACTACGCGTTGTAACTTTAGCTGTGAGGGTGTTTGGACGGGGGGTGATGACCTGGGCATAGTACTACTACTATGCAACGGAACTTGTCCTGGGATTGCTCCTCTACTACTTACGTCTTAACCGGGTACGCACTTTTGGAATGGTGCCCGGTTTTGACGTTAAGTAATACGATTCTTAACCTCACATTAAGGAGCAACACATGTTGATGAATAAAGTGTCGATAGGGCTGTTAGCCGCGCTTGCCAGCTCAACAGGTTTCGCGGACGGATATTCCACTACGCAACTCAGCAGACAACCCCTCTATAACGAAAATCCTTTGATCAATGCGCAACGCGATGTGGTGTGGTCTGCTGCCACGCCCACCGGGCGAAAAATGTTTTTGTACGAGTCCGCAGAATCCGGCGTCCGCCAATTGAATAACGACAATGCGGTGTACGGCAATTATCAAATCAATGCGCGCGGCGATGTGGTTTGGGTATCGTTTGTCGGAACTCAGCAAGAAGTGTTTCTGTACACCGCGAGAAACGAGGCAGTCACGCAAATTTCTTCCGGCAATTACAACCCTTACGACAACGGCCCGCAGTTGAGCAACAACGGTGATGTCGTCTGGACGCAGGCCGCAAATGCCGCCGTCATTCGCTACAGCGCCGCTACCAAAACCGCCGCTCCGTTAGTGTTTCCCGGGGCCACGCTGCAAGCTTATCCGCGCATCAATGGTCGCGGCGATATCGCCTGGCTCGCAACCGTCGGCAGCCATTCGCAAATTTTGCGATTTTTCGCTGCTGATAAATCCATCGCCGATATTTCAAATCGGAACCTGGACGCCTACGGCAACCAGCAAATTGATGATCGCGGTGACGTCGTGTGGAACGGGTCGGACGGAACCGATTCGGAGATGTATCGTTACGATGGCGTGACCCGCAAGGTGACCCAATTGACCAACGATACCTACGACGAGGACCAGTTCAAACAAGGTGCCTCGGGCGATATCACGTGGGTGGCTTACTTACCTGACGGCACCAACGCGATCACTCTCTATCGGGCGGCAACCGGTCAAATTGCGGTCATCGCCAACGAGCCGCGTTTCGTGTTTCCGAAGATCAACGCGCGCGGGGATGTGGCATGGACGTCGATTGTTGGCAGCAACTATCTGTCTAATCTCTATGTCGCGTCGACCAAGCAAATCGTCCAGTTAACCAACACGCAGAACCAAGGCGTTTTCGAATTGGTACTGGCAGATAACGGTGACGCAGCGTGGTCTTTTTACGACGGTAGCGACTACGAGGTGTTTACCTATCAAGCGGCGACCGGAGCTAAAACTCAGCTCACCAATAATACTGTCAACGACGGCATCATCTCGATGAACGCCGAAGGTAGTCTGGCCTGGACGCAATTTAACCCGACCAACTCGCAGATTATGCGGGCGGTGTTCAAGTAAGTATTTGATCTGAGTTAATTAGACCACCGCATTGATCGGCAGACATTTTTTGCCGGTCAATGCGGTTTTATTAAGCCGAGCAATGCGTTTCAGCGGACCCCGCATCCCGGAAGATCACCGGCCTCAAATCAGCAAAAATATGCGACAATGCGCGCCGTTGTGTCGGCAGCCAGTTCGTTATTGCTAAGCGCACACCGTCGTTTTACGTCGGTTCCAGCCTCTTCAATACCCGGCACTTTTTTTCGTTTTAACTCAACGCCCCTCCTTAGCGTGGTGGCGTTGTCGGTATGGAAAAAACGTCGTGATCTCTACAGCCAATATCACTATGCAGTTTGGGCCCAAGCCCCTGTTCGAAAATATTTCAGTCAAATTCGGCAACGGCAACCGCTACGGGTTGATCGGCGCGAACGGCTGCGGCAAGTCGACCTTCATGAAAATTCTGGGTGGCGATCTTGTGCCCAGCAACGGCAACGTGTCGATTGATCAGCACGAGCGCCTCGGTAAATTGCGTCAGGATCAATTTGCGTTCGAGAGCTTTTCCGTAGTCGACACCGTGATCATGGGACACACCAAATTGTGGGACGTGAAGCAGGAGCGCGACCGCATTTATGCGCTGCCCGAAATGAGCGAGGCCGACGGCATGAAGGTCGCCGAACTTGAAGTTCAATTCGGCGAGTTCGATGGCTATACCGCCGAAGCGCGTGCCGGTGAATTGTTGTCGGGTCTCGACATTCCGCTGGAATTGCACAACGGCCCGATGAGCCAGGTCGCACCCGGCTGGAAATTACGCGTGTTGCTGGCGCAGGCTTTATTCGCTGATCCGGAAATTCTGCTGCTCGACGAACCAACCAACAACCTTGACATTAATACCATCCGCTGGCTCGAAGGCGTGATCAACGAACGCAAAAGCACCATGATCATCATTTCGCATGACCGCCATTTTTTGAACAGCGTGTGCACGCACATGGCCGACATGGATTTCCGCGAGCTGCGTGTTTATCCCGGCAACTACGACGAATACATGACGGCGTCGTCGCTGGTGCGCAATCAGTTGTTGGCGGACAACGAAAAGAAGAAAACCCAGATCGCCGACCTGCAAACCTTTGTCAGCCGCTTCTCTGCCAATGCATCGAAGGCAAAGCAGGCGACTTCGCGCGCGAAACAAATTGAAAAAATCGAGCTGGCGGAAATCAAACCGTCGAGTCGCATGAATCCGTTTATTCGTTTTGACCAAGACAAAAAGCTGTATCGTTTGGCTGTTGAAATGAAGAGCGTGAGCAAGGGTTTCGACACTGGCCCGTTGTTTCGCGGGCTGGATTTAGCCGTTGAAGCGGGGGAGCGCGTGGCCGTGATTGGGCCTAATGGTATTGGTAAAACCACCTTGCTGCGGACACTGGTCGGTGAATTGAAGCCGGACAGCGGCACGGTGAAATGGGCTGAAAACGCCGACGTCGGCTACATGGCGCAAGACCACGCCGCAGATTTTGCGCGTGACATGAATTTGTTCGACTGGATGAGCCAGTGGAAACAGCCGCGTGATGATGAGCAAGCGATTCGCGCCGTGTTAGGGCGCCTGTTGTTTTCAACCGACGACAGCAAAAAATCCGTGAAGATTATTTCCGGCGGCGAGCAAGGACGTATGCTGTTCGGCAAACAAATGCTGCTGAAGAAAAATGTCTTGATCCTGGACGAGCCGACCAATCATCTGGATATGGAATCTATTGAGTCGCTCAATACGGCACTGGAAAATTATCCCGGCACGCTGATCTTCGTTAGCCACGACCGCGAGTTTGTTTCGTCGCTGGCCACGCGCATTGTCGAGCTGACGCCGGAAGGCGTGGTGAATTACAGCGGCAGCTACGAAGAATATTTAGTGAACCAGGCTCTGCAACAGAGCACGAAAGCGCAGACCGGTCGGGGGCGTTACGCGGCTTCGTGCGCATGGCGCACGCTACGTTGAATATGCTCGAAAACGTGTTGCGTGCGCAATGCGCACGATGGTTTGACGACCACACCATGG
>JANMQQ010000084.1:0-18881 GCA_031370545.1 Gammaproteobacteria bacterium | reverse complement strand
GCGGTTCGCCTGCACTTGCGTCGAGTGCTTCCTGGCCACTGGCGGTGACGACGGGCAGGTAGCGCGCCAGCACCTCCAACAGAAAGCTGCGGTCGCGTGGATTGTCATCGACGATGATCAGGCGTTGCATGGTATTCGTGTCATGAATCATTCTTGATAGGACTTAGATGTTGTATCCCATTTTGGGATGTGACGAGCAGTGCCCCTCCGCCGCAAGCATACCGTCTTTAAATCACCCCCATCCTAGCCTTCCCCCTTGCAGGGGGAAGGAATGTTTTCATTTAGGTGTCTGGGATCGACTCACTACACCAGCACCCCCGGCAAGCTGAGCTCGAAGCGCGTGCCGGTGCTGAAGCGGGAGGCAACCCACGTGGCCTGCGCGCCGATGACGCGTGCACGTTGTGTGATATTCAGGCATCCATGTCCCGCTTGAACAGGATGTTCGGGTTGAACACGCGGCATACCGACACCGTTATCTTCAACTGTAAGTTGCAGACGTTGCGCAACGAGCCGGATCGAGACTTCATAGCGGCTGCACTGCGCGTGACGGATCACGTTATGAATGGCTTCAGTCGCAATGCGGAATAAATTGATTTTTTGCACAGGCGCGAGTGCAGGTTCAACAGCAGAATCAAATTCAAAATGATGCGCGGGGCCGTCGACGCTACCGTGGCGTTGCAGATACGAGCGCAGCGCCGCCTCAAGGCCAAGAATATCCAGTGCTTGGGGATGCAAGTCGTCAATGACACGCCGGATCGAATCACCTAGCTGCACAATATTGCCACGCAACTCATCAACTGAAAGTGCCGGAGCGTTCCCAGCATGGTCCAGCGTGCGCGCTAACGTGGTGAGATCGGCCAGCACCCCGTCATGCATATCCATCGCAATGCGACGACGCTCGTCTTCGACACCTTGCAACATTTTCTCCACCGCAACTCCTGCAACCCGATGCTGCGTCATTATTGTCAAGCATTGGTCAACATGATCAATTTCATCCTTCGTTCCAGGACTTGACGGCACTCGAGTGAGCTCATCGGCGCCGAGTGTGGGCGCGCGTTGCGTCAGCGTATTCAAACGTTGCCGTGTAACGCGCAACCCCCAGATCGCCAGCCCCACGCCCAAGGCAATGCATAAAACCAACACCGTCAACGACGCACCGATGAGACGCGGAATAATCACGATCAAATGCTTGTGATAGTCGATGTAAGCCATGCGCCGCTGCGACAAAAATTCATTATAGAGCGATGTGAGGGCGGGAATAAGTTGCATGAGCGTCGCATGTGCGAGATTTGGATCAACCCGTTCCGGGTCGCGTAAGTGCTCTGCGCTCATCGCAATGACGCCGCGAATATCACCTGGGGTGCGCTCCAGTAGTTCAGGTAGTTGAATGTTCTCCAGATAAATCTGCGCCTGCTCGATATATTCAAGCATCAGTTGATCGCGCTGAGCGGTCGTGCCAACGGACATGTCCTGCGCGAGCTTGTCGAGATGTGTCGCCACTGCAATCAAGACCTGAACCCGATCCGTCACCAACTCCCATTGCTTGGTCAACTCATTTTCACGACGGATATTGGGTAACTCGAACAACAGGTACATCACCAAACCAGTGAGCAACAAAATGATCACGGCGGGCGCGAGCAGGAATTGAGTGCGGAACGGTAGGCGCATGGTGCAGTCAGGGATTATTAATCAAGCTCCATCATAACCGCCTTTCTATCGCCGTTGACTGTGCATCAGCACAGTAACGAAGGTGTACTAAAACCCCACCGATGCGCGTCTGCACCTTCCGCATTCGTGACGCATCTACGACAGTGCATATCCCGGCCTTGGGATAACGGACCATGAAACGCTTGACGTTGACATTAACCACCTTGCTTGCGCTCCCCTGCGGGTTGTACGCAGCGGACAATTCACCGTCCACCTACACATTCAAATCACTTTCGGTGGAAGCTGCATCAAAAGCTGCGTGGGGTGCCATTTTCGAGTGCCGCAAAAAAGGCTATTCGGTCGCGGTGGCTGTTGTTGACAGGGGCGGAAACATGCAAGCGCTGTTGCGAGATCGCTTCGCGGGCCCGCACACACTTGAAACAGCGCTACGCAAAGCCTGGACGGCGAACAGCTTTCGACAATCGACTGCGGAACTGGCTGCGCTGCTACATGAGGGAAAAATCCCCGATCAAGTGCAGCATAATCCTGGCGCTTTGCTGGTGGGCGGCGGCGTGATGATCGAAGCTCAGGGACAAATTCTGGGCGGCATTGGCGTGTCCGGTGCACCGCCGGGCAAGTCAGAAATTGAAAGTATCGACGGCATTTGCGCGCAAGCAGGAATCAATCTCATCAAAGAAGAATTAGAGTTCAGTGAATGAGCAGCCACACAGGGAAATGCAACATGCATTGGATTCGGAGAATCACCGGCATCGCAGCATTGATGGGTGCGTTGGTTACGTCACACGCTGAAGATCCGGCCAGTGTATTTCCAAACGTACCAATGACGCGCGACCTCGCCGCCGATGGAGCATTGGTGCAGCGAGAACGACTGCCATTGCTGCTGGTATTTAGCCAGGATCACTGCGACTACTGCGCCATGCTGGATCGTGAAGTGCTCAATCCCAACTACGCCACTGGCGCATTCAACGGCAAAGTGATCGTGCGCCGTTTCATGATTGACAGCTACGCCACGGTGACTGACTTCGATGGTAAGCGCGTGGAAGCCAGCGTGCTTGCGAGCCGCTTAAAAGTGTATGCAACGCCGACCTTGTTGTTGGTCGACGCACATGGCCGCGAACTGGCGCAACGCATGGTTGGAATCGACAGTTTGGATTTTTTTTCGGCTTACCTGGATGAAAACATTGCCGCTGCACGTCAAAAATTGGTGGCCGAATAATTCTATGCACGTAATTTCTTAAATTATTAACGAGGAACTTATGCTGATACGCGCTGCTATTTTTTTAACATGTTCAGTCGCACTAAGCTTCGCTGCGGAAGCAAATGAAGTCACGCTCCGCCACCACGGGTTGACGCTCAATGCGAACTTCGAACTTGCGCCAGGTAAGCAACCGGCCGATGGGGTGATACTCATCACGCACGGCGGACTCACGCATCGGGATGTAGAGTCTTTTCTTTACTTGCGACGGCTGCTTAATCAGAAAGGCTACAGCACACTCGCCATCAACTTGAGCCTGGGTCTCGACAACCGCCATGATGTATATGATTGTCAGATCACGCATCGTCACCGCAATGCCGATGCCGCCGACGAAATCGGCGCCTGGCTGGGCTGGCTGAAAACGCAAGGAGTAAAACGCATGGTTCTGCTCGGCCACTCGCGCGGTGGTGCACAAACCGCGCTCTACGCGGCCGAACACGACGATGCGCTAGTAAAAGCGGTGGTGCTGATGGCACCGGCGATACGCGAGAACACCGATGCCGCTGCGTATCAGCAGCGCTATCAAAAATCGCTGGCGCCACTACTGGAAAAGGCACAAAAAAATGTCGACAACGGTGATGGCGATACGGTTATTGAACACATCGGATTACTCAATTGCCCTGAGACTTCAGCGACCGCCAGCAGCTTTGTCTCGTACTACCGCCCGGACGCCCCCGTCGATACCCCTGCCCTGCTACCTAAAATAAAATACCCAACCCTGGTGCTGATAGCAGGGAGCGACGAGACGGTGGTCGGGCTTGACAAAATAATCGCACCCCTCGCGGGCAGCACACATTTGCAAATGAAAGTGATCGACGGCGCAGATCACACATTTCGCGACCTCTACGCGGACGACGCCGTCGACGCGATCACCGGATTTCTGAAGGGCGTGCACTATAATTGATGAATTGATGTAGCGTGCGCCATGCGCACGATGTTGGTACGGGGGAACGGCATCGTGCGCATGGCGCATGCTACGTTGCATCGCCAATCTGCGTATTGAATTATTTTCCCGCCTGCGCTCGCTTCAATCCTTCGATGTAGATTTTTGTCATTTTCAGCATAGCCTGCATCACTCGGCCCGCTTTCACGGAATCGGGATCGCTTCTTCGGCTTGATGATCGAACCAGAAAAACGGGGTGATTTTTTGCATGTGATTATCCTTTGCTTTGCGATAGCGATTTATCCTCCGCTCAATGCTTGCACCAGATAAACAGCATCGGTTGGATGCAGCGCATGGGCCAAATCGAAGGTCTGCTCGCCGTTGACGAAAAATCGCATTTGCCCGCGCATCTTGTCCTGTTCATCAATCACGCGGAAACGCAGTCCCGGGTATTGACGGTCGAGGTCGATGAGCAGCTCGGCAAGCGTCCCGCCGCTGGCGTCAACCTCCGGCGCCTGTGTGTAGGACAACAATGAACTTGGAATCAGTACCTTCATTGCATTGACCTCGACCCAGCCATTTCTGGATACCCGCCCCCGATCAGGTCGAGGGCAGGCTCTAGGCGGGTATGACCGCATTTTTAGACCAACTACTCGTCACAGCTCCGCGACTTCCACCGAATAAATTTCCGGAAGATGCTGCGCGATACATGCCCAGCGCTGACCCTCGTCGCGGCTCATCCACAACTCGCCGCTCGTAGTGCCAAAATACAGGCCCACAGCACTTTGGGTATCTGCTGTCATGGACTGGCGCTTTACCGTCCACCAGGCTTGAGCCTCAGGCAAGCCGCTATCGAGGCGTTGCCAGCGCTTGCCACCATTGCGCGTGACGTAGACAGAAGGTTTGCCTTCCGGACTGGTGCGCGGCCACACGCTCTGGCCATCCATCGGGAAGACCCACACGGTGTCGGCATCGCGTGGATGCACCACCATCGGAAAGCCAATATCGCCCACGCGCTTCGGCATGTTGTTTCCGATGCGCGTCCACTCGTTCGACGGCCGGTCAATGCGATAGATGCCGCAGTGATTTTGCTGGTACAAGCGATCCGGGTTGCTCGGGCACATCTGTACGCAATGCGGATCATGAAAAGCAACATTGGCTGGATCGAATCCACCGACTACTTCCATTCCTTTTATCAGAGTTGCAAAGCTCTGGCCCCCATCACGCGTCTCATGCACACCCCCGCCTGACATGCTGAAATACAGATGCTTGGGGTCGCGCGGGTCGACAATGATGGAATGCAATTTTGGTCCGTCGGGCGTACCGTCCTGCACGCTGCCCATCCACGCGCGATATTGCGGATCGTCGTTAATCATCGAGAACGGCTCCCACGTCACTCCGCCGTCGCTGGAACGGAACAGCCCCTGCGGTGACGTACCCGCGTACCACACGTTCGGCTCGTTCGCATGAGCGGGCGTGAGCCAAAACGTATGATCCACCGACCGACCGGTTTGACCTTCCGGCGCCTTGGCGAACGCAGGGGGTTGCGTGGCTTCTTTCCAACTGCGACCGAAATCCGTGGAACGAAACACGGTGGGTCCAAGGTGCCCGGTTTTTGCAGCCGCCAGCAAGGTGCGCCCATCGCGCGGGTCGAGCACCAGATGATTAATGATATGACCGAGAAAGTGTGGCCCGTCAGCTCGCCAGGTTTTGCGCTTCACGTCGCCGTGAAAGAGCCAGGCGCCCTTACGCGTTGCAACCAGAATTATCAGCTTGCGTGCAGAGCGTTGAGTTGCGGGTCGCTTGCTGCGCGCGGCGACTGCCTTTTTCTTAGTCACTGATTTCTTGATAACACGTGCCATGCTCTCCCTCCTAGTCCTCGAGTTATTTAGTCACAACGTTTTCTAATCACCTGAACGACAGTCACTACGATTCTAGAAACTTTTTCATGGCTGTGAGCGCTATCCCCCAATTTTTTTCGGAATGCTGGCGCGCCTCATCGGTTGAATTGTTGTCTTGCGTCAATGCAACTTGGGTGTGATTTTCCACGCGCGACAATTTAACCGTGACCGTGTGATGATTTTCGGGTGTATCCGGCTGCCCGGCGAGTGGGCTGAAATGGCTGTATTGCAGCACTTTCCCGGGCTTTACTTGAAGAATCTTGCCGCGATCTTCATACGCCTTGCCCTGCCACTCGCCTCTCCAAATAATCGAACTACCTTCACGCCAATCGGTGATGACAGTCGTTCCAAACATGTATTGCTTGATGACTGCGGGATTCACCAGCGCATCCCAAACGCGCTCGAGCGGCGCATTGATGGATACCTCGGCGGTAGCGATGAGCTTCCTATTTTCCATGGGCATGTCCTTGCGTTTGCCAAACCCCTTCAGGTCATGACATTTATGGTTTAAGTCTTGCTGATGCAGTTAAACATCCATTGGATGCCAAATTTATCAGTGAGGCTGCCGAAGTACGCCCCCCAAAACATATCTTGCAAAGGCATTTCAATCTTGCCGCCACTGCTGAGCGCGTTGAACAGCCGATCAGTTTCTGCGCGCGTATCAGGCTCAAGGCTAATGAACATGTTATTACCTGGCACAAGTTTAAAACCCATGGACTCGGGCGCATCCGTGCCCATCAATGAATGACCGGCCAGAATGGGCAGCTCCACATGCATTACAAGATTTTTGTCGGCGTCGGCCAGCGACTGATCGGGATTTGCAGGTACATCCGAAAATCGATTAATCGGCGTCTTAAATTCGGTCTTGAACACGGACTTATAAAACATGAACGCCGCTTCAGTGGTACGCGGAAAGTTAAGGTAGGTGCTGACGCGTGACATATTTTTTCTTCTTGAATGGATTACGAAACCTTAATGGGTGACAGACCAGCAAGTCACATCTTTGCGACCAGCTCGGCGAGTTGATCGGCGCATTGTCCCCAGCCTTGGTGAAAGCCCATTTTTTCATGAGCTTCGCGATCAGCCACCGTCCAATGCAAAACACGAGCAGAGTATTTGGTTTTTCCGCCCTGTTTCTCAAACGTCAGTATTGCCGTCATAAATGGCTTTTCCGAAGGCTCCCAAGCCTTAGTGTACGCATCGGTCATTACCAGGCGCTCATTCTTGACAACTTCCAGGTACACGCCGGGATTCGGAAATTCAACTCCATCGGGACCGCTCATTACGATCAGGCTCGAGCCGCCGGGTCGCACATCGGTTTCCGCGAATGTAACCTTGTAGGGCAATGGTGCAAACCATTTTTTGATCTGCTCCGGTTCAGTCCATGCTCGGAATAATTTGTCAGGTGACGCGTCGATAATCCGAGTCAAGATCAGCTCCCGATCAGAAACCGGGGCGGGCTTAGTTGTAGTAATCATGACGTGCTTTCCTTCTGTGTTGGTTGTAAGTTTACCGCCTGAGCTGCACTCGGTTCGGTGCGAAGATACACAGCCCCAAGCAGGGCGGCGGCACTGGTAAAAATCGCACCCACAATAAAGGCGAGCTGGTAGCCGCCATTGAGTGCGATAAGCGCATCGGTTCCGGATACTGTGAGGCTACCGGTGCGCGCCGCCGCAAGACTGGCCAGAACCGCAAGACCCAGCGCCCCGCCCATCATGAACGCGGTGTTGACAATTCCAGACGCAAGGCCGGAGTCGCTCGGGCTCACGTCGTTCATCGCAGCGAGCAGCATCGGATTGAAAGCCATGCCGCAGCCCAGGCCCATCAGAAGCATGCCAGGGAGCACATGGGCAACGAAGTTTCCATCCACGGGCGCAAGCCCAAACAGCAGGAGCCCGATGGCGGCCAGTAACAGTCCGAGCGCGAGCGGCAAGCGAAGACCAAAACGCACCACCATTTTGGCGGACAGGCCAAGCGAAAACGCGGCCATGATGAGGTTGGACGGCAGGAACGCAAGACCGATCTGAAGCGGACTGTAGTTGAGCACCAACTGCATGTAGAGCGCTGAGATAAAAAACCACGCGAACATACCCGCAGCCCATAACACACCAACCACGTTGGCTGTCGCTACATTGCGCAACCTGAAGAGACTCAGCGGCATCAGCGGAGAACGAACGCGTGCTTCAATACCCAGGAAAAGTATAAAAAGTACCACAGCGACTGCAATAATTGTCAAGGTCGGTACCGAAGTCCAGCCTGCTTCATTGCCATTCACTATGGCGTAAACCGCAAGCATCATTGACACCGTGACTGTCACTGCGCCCCCGACATCGAGACGCCCGGTGGCGTGCCCGCGGCTATCCGGCAGCACGCCAAGACACAACGCGTACACCACGGCGCCGATGGGAATGTTCACCAAAAAAATCCAATGCCAGTTCAGCGCACCGGTCAACACCCCACCCAGCACCACGCCGATGCTGCCGCCACCGGCCATCACGAAGCCAAAGATGCCCATCGCTTTCGCGCGTTCGGTCGGTTCAGTGAATAAATTCATGATCAGCGCAAGCGCAACTGCCGAGACCACCGCCCCGCCCAATCCTTGTATAGCCCTGGCACTGATCAGCAGCGCTTGCGAATTGGCCAGCCCGCAGGCCAGCGATGCCAACGTGAACAAGATGATCCCGAGCAGGAACAGTTTCCGGTTTCCGTAGAGATCACCCAGGCGACCACCGAGCAACAGAAAGCCGCCGAAGGTAAGCATGTACGCGTTCACCACCCACACCAGCGAGGTCTGTGAAAAACCTAAGTCCTCGCGGATCGATGGGAGCGCGACATTTACGATGGTGGTGTCAAGGACGATCATCAGGTCGCCCAGACAAAGGACCGTCAGGGCCAACCAACGCTGGTGATGGTCGATGTTATTTGCTGTCATTCCTTTTCCTTTTTGCGACTAAGACTGATCCATGATCGTGACAAGTTCATGTCATTCCCGTAGGCGGGAATGACATGAAGGCAACGTTCACAAACTAGGTTGAGCTTGCACCAGGTACGCAGCCAACTTATCCAGAGTGCCGGTCCACCCACCGTTCATGCTCTCGCGCATTGAATTGAATAACTGACGCTCTGCGTCGCTCACTGTCGGCAACAACGACCAGCGAACCGTGAGCAGCGTCCCATCTGCGCGCTCGTCAAACGTGATGGTAGTTAGTAGTTCCGATGGCCAGGTTGGACTCATCGGATGGTGCGTGATATTGCCTGCTTCATCCGCAAACGAATCCAGGAACACCAAACGCTGCGGCGCGACTATTTCCCGGTAAACAAATTTTCCCCACATAATGTCACCATCTGTCCCCTTCATGCCGTAGAGATAAAACCCACCGGGTCGCAAATCCATCTTGGCTTTGACAACGCTGAAACCCTTGGGGCCCCACCAATGCTGCATGCGCTCGGGATCGGTAAACGCCTTAAAAACCAGCTCGCGCGGCGCATCAAAGGTGCGGGTTATGACAAAATCCCGATCCACTCCCGGAACCGGTAAGTGGGTTAAGTATTCTCCGAAACGATCCAGCGTCTGATTAGCACCTTCAACGGCATTGTACTGTTTCACCACCCGGTCACGATCCGCCGCCGTCTCGAACACGTTCCGCATGGTCACGCGGGTTCTGTCACCGAGCGCCTCAAACGCCCACGTCGAAATAAAATGCACACTCGGATCGCCCGGCTTGCCGCCACCGAGGGAATACACAATGCGTTCGGGCTTTACGATCTCTTTGAATACGCTGCTGTTGGGATAATCCGTACCATCGGGGCCATGCATGACATGCTTCCATACTCCGCCCGGCCGCACGTCCATCTTCTCCATCGTGGTCGTAAATCCGGTGGGTCCCCACCAGTTGACCACGTGCTTGGGATCAGTCCACGCGTCCCATACCACTTCACGCGGCGCGTTAAAGGTGCGTGTCACGACAGTTTCACGATCAGCTGTGGAACTTGGCGCCGGGTTTTGCTTGGCATGGGACATCGGTTCACTTTTTTTTGCGGCCACGTTTTTTCTCCTTCGCTTGCAGGGTTTTCAGATAGGCATCCAACCGGTCAAAACTCTGTTCCCAGAAATTACGGTAGTGTTCCACCCAATCAGCGACTTCCTTGAGTCGACTGGCTTCAAGCCGACACGGACGCCACTGCGCCTCGCGACTGCGCGTGATGAGGCCCGCACGCTCCAACACCTTGAGGTGTTTGGTCACCGCAGGAAGACTCATCTCAAACGGTTCGGCAAGTTCGGTGACTGACGTTTCGCCCGACGCCAGGCGTGACAGAATCGCACGGCGTGTCGGATCAGCGAGCGCTGAAAATGTGGAGCTGAGGTGATCAGCGGGCATGCGTGAAAAACCGATTGGTTATTTAACCAATCGGTAAACTAAACCCGTCGGCAAATGCCTGTCAACAAATTATTTTGCGCGCAACCCTAACGGATCATTGGGGTCAATCACATCCTGAAACGGCTTCTTGCGATCCACATGGGTGAGCTGATAAACCTTACCGATCCAGTTGTCGATGACGGCTTCAGCACTATCGTGCCAGGTGTTGTCGAGCGCTGTGGTGATCAAGCGTTCGGGAAATTCAGGCGCAGGTTCATTTTTACCACGCGCGTTCATGACTTGATCGCGATGTTCTTCGAGTATCGCCTGCGATTGAACGGAGAAATAGCTTTCCGGAAACGGCGGATAATCCGCGCGCTTTCCAGCGAGAAACAATTTGATCTCGCGTTTGTATTCTTTGAGTAAGCTGATCGTGTCGTATTCGGGATGTCCCTGAAAAAACACCAGACGAAATTGGTCTTCGCTGACGGCGAGATGAACACCTGACTCTTCGCTCTCCACTAAAACCTGTAAACCCGCCGCGTCGAACTGCGCGCGATCAATCTGGTTGAAGCGCGAATGTGGCACATCGAAGCGGGTATTGACATCACCAACCAGCGGATGGCGCCGGTCAACCACGCGATGCGAGTACACCCCCCAACGTTTGAAACCCAGTGGACGACGCGTTTGCCCATAACGAAATTGCAGCACGGCGTGGGTCGCGAGGCAGGAACATAATGTCGAGGTCACGTTCTCATACGCCCAGTCGATGACGTCGTTGAGTGGTTTCCAAAATGGCTCTAACGACAAATCTGGCTGCGTCACATTCGCACCGGTGATGATGAGCGCGTCCAGACCATCGTTTTTCAGCGTCTCGAACGAGTCGTAAAATTGGTTGATGTATTGCGTCGTTTCCGCACTACGCTTCAATTCCTTGATGGTGAACGGATGCACGTAAAACTGCGCGATGGCATTGCTCTCGCCAACCAGCCGAAAGAACTGGCGTTCGGTCGCCGCCAGCGCGGAATCCGGCATCATGTTGAGCAACCCGATGTGCAGCTCGCGAATATCCTGATGCAACGCAGCATCCAACGGCGTGACCGCTTCGCCATCGCTGCGCAGGCGTTCAAAGGTAGGCAAATTGGAATGAGCGACCAGCGGCATGGATTTGCATTTTCTTAGGTGAATCGGAGTTCCAGTCTAGCGACGCAATCCGGCACGCACAAGCCAGCTCACGCGCACAGAAGCCAGCATCAAGACCCCAATGCCATTGAGTTCAGAGCGCAACTCGCGTGACCGGAAATTCTTTTGCAGCATCCGGGTCACACATCCGGGTCCATCAGACATCAGGGTCAGGCTTGCAAGCATCAGGGTCAGTGCAAGAGCATCAGGGTCAGGCTTGCATGAATCAGCATCAGGGTCACAAGCATCAGACATCAGGGTCAAGACATCAGAGCATCAGCAAGCATCAGAGCATCAGCATCAGGGTCAGGCTTGCATAATTGCATTATCAAGGCTCTCCATCCGAATCGCCAAAGGTTTCGATACCCGCGCCTTCAGCTCCAGTTGCCTAATTCCATGACTCAACGTCGCGACATCTCGCCCAAACCGTTTTGCAACATCCGTTAACGTAATTCGTCCGCGCTGTTGCGCTAACCATCCGATTAAGCAGCGCGCCTGAGAAGTGACTCGCGTGCGCCCTGGCGACGCCAACATCTTCTCGGTTAATTTGCATTCCCGACATACGGTTTTCACGAGCGCATCCAGGGTGAGATGCTTGTGAACAACGTCAGGTTTATTCACAACACGTCGCGCGAATTGCTCGTCTCCCAGCAGGCGTCCGTCGTCATCACCGCCGCAATGAAACTCGTCGCGCCGTCCTTCGCCGTAGCCTTCGCGTACAAAAGCTTCATAGTGCTTTCGGCATGTACCCAGCCGCATGCCGAATTGACCCAGCACCCACTCTGTTGTGAGCCACGGTAAGGTCTGCCGCCCTAGGTAGGCGCGGTGCCCACTCCACGGGTAGAGGTGTGCTTGCCGCACGAGTTTGGCGCGCACCGGATTCAAATGAACATAGCGCACCAATTCCAGTAGATAACTGTCTCGATCAACCAGAATCGCTTTGTAGCGGCCCTGAAACAGGTGGCCGATGCGCTTTTGTTTCTTGTTCACCCAGCGGGTATAGCGAAACGATAAATTCTGCATGATTTTCGCCAGCGGCTGCGCGCCAACCTCAAAAATCAGATGGACGTGATTGCTCATCAAGCAGAACCCATGGACGCGGTAGTTGTAACGCTCGATACCTTGCTGCAATAACAGATAAAACTGGAGACGATCCTCGTCGTCAAAGAAGATCTCTTGCCCACCGTTGCCGCGCAGCATGACGTGATAAATGCCTTCGTCCACGTGAAGTCTTGGTTTGCGGGCCATGCGATGGTCTCCAGGGGATTTAAGTAAACAGGCTATTCTGGATGATAACTGATAATGCAATTATGCAAGCCTGACCTGCTCATTTGCAGCGGGTATAGCGAAACGATAAATTCTGCATGATTTTCGCCAGCGGCTGCGCGCCGACCTCCAAAACCAGATGGACGTGATTACTCATCAAGCAGAACCCATGAACGCGGTATTTGTAACGCTCGACACCTTGCTGCAATAGCAGATAAAAATGGAGACGATCCTCGTCGTCAAAGAAGATCTCTTGCCCACCGTTGCCGCGCAGCATGACGTGATAAATGCCTTCGTCCAGGTGAAGTCTTGGTTTGCGGGCCATGCGATGGTCTCCAGGGGATTTAAGTAAACAGGCTATTCTGGATGATAACTGATAATGCAATTATGCAAGCCTGACCCCGTATGCGTATTATGACCCCGTATTCGTGACCCCGTATTCGCGTATTCGTATTGTGACCCCGTATTGCTTTGACCCCGTTTTGCTGAAAATCAAACCGTAAGTGCGACACTTTAAAAGAAGTGCGCGTAGACTAACACCACGTTCGCGCAAGTTGAGACTCACACCCTGTGGCATCGCTAGTCGCATGTTTTCCGGGCAACGGTCAAGCTACCTTGACCCGCAGCTTCGTGGCATGGGTGGCGGTACTGACTTTGGCCTGCCTATGGCCGATCTGGTGGTACCGGTTTTTGCCCATGCAGGATTATCCGCAACACTTGTTCATTGCCCATGTGTTGTCAACCTTCGACTCGCCTGAATTCGATTGGCAACAAAATTATGAGTTGAATCGCAGCTGGGGCGCTTACACGCTGACTTATGGGTTACTACGCTTTTTTTCAGCGCTCACCAACATCGAAACAGCGGGAAAGTTACTCACCTCGTCATACGTACTGTTGATGTCAGTGGTCATACTGCGGGCGGCTCGCTATCAATCTGAAGCCCAAACACCATGGGCGCTGTTATTGATATTTCCATTTATCTTTAATCAAACCTATTTTTTAGGCTTCCAAAGTTATCTTCTATCGATTCCTTTGCTATTTTTGGCGTTAATGGACTTGGGGCGCCCACTATCACGCCGCCGCACCTTCCCAACTGTAGTTTATCAAGTTGGACTACTCGTCCTGTTGTTCCTTTCGCATCCCTTTAGCGTGTTGACCTATATGATATTAGGTCTCGTCTTGGCACTTTTTCATTACCCTAATCGGGCCATGTTCAAAAAAACCATTGCGCCGCTTGTTCTGGTCGCCGGAGCCTTTGTCGTTTGGTACGTTGCAAGCTCGACTCAAGTCAACGCAGCTCAATACGAATGGGAGCTCTCGTGGTGGTCCGCTGACGATCTTGCTGCTTTTTATTTCATCATGTTTAGCGGAATGCGCTGGTTTAATGGCATCAATTTTTTTGCACTAACACTTTGGGCATCAATTTTTGGATTACTGCTTTTCTTTGCCATGCGCAATTGGAACCACCTAGAGGTCTCGGCACCACTGGTGGTATTTCTAGGGCTGACACTCCTTGGCTATGTCACTTTACCGTACTGGATCGGGTATTACGCTTTTTTCAATCTACGTCTGGCACCGGTTACTTATGTCTTGCTTGCGTGGATATTCGCCACCGTGCGCCTACCCTATTCCGCAGGTCACATTTGCGCCGCGCTGGCTGCGGGATTGGTTGCCGTGTCTATCCATTTACATGCAAAGCTCAGCGCAGAAACTGAACAGCTGCTTCCAATCCTCGCAAAAATGGAAAAAAACTCAGCAGTGTTACCGATTCTTTTGGACAGCCGCACAACAGTGCTTGATTCTGAGATATTTCTTGAACTGCATGCGAATGATCATTACTACTACCACGTACTCGTGGGAGGTGGAGTAAACCCGCTACCATTTCCAAATCCGATGCTGCCAATTCACCTACGACAAGACCGTCGGTGGCCAACTCCGAAAGCGCTGGAACAATATCAACCGCAAATATGGCAAGAGCTAATTTCTAAATATCGCTATGTGCTACTTCGGGCAGATGCCTCACAGTCGCTACAGCAGTTGCTGCAATTTACCACCGTCGTTGCGCGATCCGGCCCGTGGACGTTGCTTGAAACCAATAACTCGATTGCCCGATGACAGATACCCAGTGAGCTGCGAAGCTTACTAAGGTGCGCACAACTTAAAAAATGTCTCCACTTAGGTGAAATGTCACTGAACCTGAAGCGGTGTATATAACGAGCGCGTAACAGCTACCCACATTTTTGAAGCAAGGCTTTTGCACCTCATCAATAGCTTGTGATACGCTCAGAAAACGAAATAGGGTCAGGCTTGCATAATAAATAGCAAATAAATAGAAAAATAGAAAAATAGGGTCAGGCTTGCATAATTGCATTATTAAAACTCCTCGCCTTGATCTCCATTGCAAAACTCCATGACTCACGGTCGCAACATCTCGCTGTACACGGTCGGCGTACGCCCTGGCCGGGGTCACCGAAACAGGGTCAGGTCAAAACAGAAAACAGGGTCAGGCTTGCATAATCGCATTATTTAATTCGCCTCGAACTCAATCGCCTAGGGTCAGATATTACCACCATGCCCGCGACTCACAGATCGGGAGAATTAATCAAATCGCCGTTCAGCGCAAACGCTTAAGGAAATCTGGGGATCAAAAGTTGCGGGAAAGTTTACGAATGGGACAGGCATGCCCTACTGCTTTTCATCGGGTAGGCAACTTAGTTGCAATCAACGGGTTTATTAATGGAGGCTGAGGCCGGAATCGAACCGACGTCAACGGCTTTGCAGGCCGCTGCATGACCACTCTGCCACTCAGCCGGGGAACAAGAGTGAATGGAATCGCCTCATCTTGCGGCTTGGGCGCGAGGCTATCACTTAAGAAATGGAGCGGGAAACGAGACTCGAACTCGCGACCCCGACCTTGGCAAGGTCGTGCTCTACCAACTGAGCTATTCCCGCTTGGGTAAAGAGGTGCACATTTTAATGTGATTCGAATAACTGTCAACAGGTTAAGCGGTGCTCTTCAATTTTAAATCAGGCTATTCGTTATCACCGGGTCGCGCACCGCTAAGCAACGGCCACGCCGAGCGCAAATAAATGAACATCGACCACAGCGTCAGCATTGCGGACAAATACAGCAGGGCCACGCCGATATTGACCACCGGGAAGTTCAACACTGGATGCTGGTAGAGCAAGAACAAGATTGAAAAAATCTGCGTGCCGGTTTTTACTTTGCCGATCATCGACACGGCAACTTTAGCGCGCGCGCGCAGTTCCGACATCCATTCGCGCAGCGCCGATACCGCGATTTCGCGACCGACGATCACAGCCGCCGGCACCGCGATCCACACGCCGGGCAAGCCGCTGGGGTTTTCGTTGACGATCATGATCAAGGCCACAGCGACCATGAGCTTGTCGGCGACTGGATCCAAAAAGGCGCCGAAGGCAGACATTTGATTCAGCCGACGGGCGAAGTAGCCGTCCAGCCAGTCGGTCAGCGCAGCGAGCGCAAACACCAGCGTTGCGGCCTCGTTGACCCAGGGTACCGGCAGCACGTAGACCACCATAAACACCGGGATCAACACGATGCGGAATAACGTCAGGCCGTTGGGAACGTTAAGTATCATGCTGACTCAGTCGGGGTGGAGCACATCGTAAATACGCTGGGCAAGCTCGGTGCTGATGCCATGCACGCGGGTCAGATCTTCGACCCCGGCACGGGTGAGCTCTTGTAGTCCGCCAAATTGCTTCAATAATAAATGTCGCCGTTTGGCACCTAATCCTTTAATTCCCTCCAGCGTGGACGTGGTACGCGCTTTGGCGCGGCGCTGGCGATGGCCGGTGATGGCAAACCGGTGCGCTTCGTCACGGATCTGCTGAATCAAAAGCAAGGCCGGAGAGTCGGCGGGCAGTATAAGCGGCAGCTCGCGGCCGGACAAGAATAGCGTCTCCCTACCGGGCCTGCGCTCTGCACCTTTGGCGATGCCGATCAAGGTTACTCCTTCAACTTGCAACTCGTTCAGAACCTGCTCAGCCTGCGTCAACTGGCCCTTGCCCCCGTCGATAAACAAAATATCCGGCAGCTTGCCGTCTTCCTGTTTCAGGCGCGTGTAACGCCGCAGCAGCGCCTGGCGCATGGCGGCATAATCATCGCCCGGCGTAATGTCCTTGATGTTGAAGCGCCGGTAGTCGGACTTGGCCGGGCCTTGCGTATCGAACACCACGCACGACGCCACGGTGGCTTCGCCCATGGTGTGGCTGATATCAAAACACTCCAGCCGTTGCGGCACGCTGTCGAGCTGCAACGCTTCCTGCAGGGCGTCGAAGCGCGCGAGTGTCGTCGCCTTGCCGACCAAAAATGTGTCGATGGCATGTTGCGCGTTGGCTTGCGCCAACTCCACCCAGCGCACTTTATCGCCGCGTTCCGGTCGCACGATTTGCACTTTGCGCTGGGCCTGCTGCGCCAACGCTTCGGTCAAAAGTTCTGCGTCGTCAATCTCGTGATTCAGCAAAATCTGCGGTGGGACTTCGCGGCTTGCCTGACCGTGCGCGGCATCGCCCAAGTAATACTGCGGAATGAACGCGGCGAGAATTTCCGCTGCATCGGCGGCCACCGCGCTTTTCGGGAAAAATGTTTTGTTGCCCAGATTGCGCCCGCCGCGCACATAAAACACCTGCACGCAGCCAATGCCTTGTTTCACCACGCTGGCGATAATGTCGAGATCACCGCCCTCGCCGCTCATGTACTGCTTGTCCAGGATGCGCTTCAGGCTCGCGATCTGATCGCGATAACGCGCCGCCTGCTCGTAGTGCAATTGTGTCGCCGCCTGCTCCATGCGCGTCACCAACTCGTCGACCACCTGGGTGTTCTTGCCTTCCAGAAACAAGCTCGCGTGGCGTACGTCTTCCAGATAAGTTTCCTTGCTTACAAAACCAACGCACGGCGCCGTGCAGCGTTTGATTTGATATTGCAGACACGGCCGCGAGCGGTTGCGATAAAACACATCTTCGCACTGGCGCACCGGAAAAATCTTTTGCATTAGATGCAGGGTCTCGCGCGCCGATGACGCGCTTGGGTAGGGGCCGAAATAGCGTCCGCGTTCACGACGTGCACCGCGATAAAACGCCAGGCGCGGGAACTCATGCTCCATGACCACCACAATATACGGGTAACTTTTGTCGTCGCGCAGCGTGATGTTGTAACGTGGGCGCAAGCTTTTAATCAGATTGTTTTCCAGCAGCAGCGCTTCGGTCTCGTTGTGCGTGACAGTAATTTCAACACCCAGCACCTGCGCGAGCATCGCATGGGTTTTAGGGTGCTCGGCCGGGCGCTGAAAATAACTTGCGACACGTTTTTTTAGATTGCGCGCCTTACCGACGTACAGCACCGTGCCTGCGACATCGAGCATGCGATACACACCCGGCTTGTTGGGCAGGGTTTTGACAAATTCATCCGCATCGAATTTCGCGCGCGGAGCATCACTCACGGCATCAACTCCGCAGCGCGCCGCACCACGTCGCGAAACATGTCACGCGTCAACCGCCGCGTTTGAGTGTTGTAACGGCTGCAATGATATGATGACAAGAACTGGCGCCCGTCGGGCAGCGTGTAGTGCATGGCGTGTCCGAACGGAAAATCTTTGAGCTTCAAGCTCAACGCACGCAACACGGCAGTGTGCGCTACCTGACCGAGCGCGAGGATCACCGCGCCGCGCGGCAGAGTCGCCAGTTCACGGGCGAGGAAGACGTTGCAGGTCGCGACTTCAAGCGGCAGGGGTTTATTTTGTGGCGGCAAACACTTCACCGCGTTGGTGATGCGGCAACCGCGCAGTTGCAAGCCGTCGTCGCGCGTGATCGACTGCGGCGCCGTGCTCAGGCCAAACTCATGCAGCGTTTCATACAGCAAAATCCCTGCAAAATCGCCCGTGAACGGTCGCCCCGTCGCGTTGGCACCGTGCATGCCGGGCGCGAGACCGACAATCAACAAGCGCGCATCGTCAACGCCAAACGGCGCCACGGGCCGTGCGTGGTACGTGGGATAGTCGACCTGCACCTGATCCAAAAACTCTGCCAGCCGTGGGCAACGACGACAGTCCGGTTCGAACAATGTATGACTGCTCATCATTTGTTTTCCAGAAGAAAATCGTTCCTGATTGTACGTCCGCCACACGTGTCGGCAAATGTCGCTATAATTAATGCATTGTCGTTTCGTTACAGGTGATCGCAATGCGCGGACGGGTACTTGGTAAAATTGGTCTGGTTATCGTGTATGCGGCATGCGCAGCGTTGCTGACGTCATGCTTGGTGGGTAGTGGTAGCAAAGCGAAGACTTACAAAATCACCACTGCGCCGTCCTCGTCCTCCACCTTGCCCAT
>JANMQQ010000071.1:0-8388 GCA_031370545.1 Gammaproteobacteria bacterium | reverse complement strand
TGGTTGGGTCATCGACCCTGACGGCAACAAAGTCGAGCTTTGGGAACCTCCAGCAGGACAGTAAACAGTCTTACAATTCGTTCAAGTCGGCCCCGCAACGTCGGCTTCTTCCTAATTCTCTGAAGGTCTGGTCTTGGCCGGGAGCAGGCCTTCGCGCGAACATTGGAATCCCCGTCACTTAAGCTTGCAAACCTGATTGTTGTTGTAGCTAAATTTATCGAAGCGGTATTGGATTAGTACTTCGTAGTATTCCCACGAATCACTTGTAGAAGAGATCCCCACGCACATTTGCTACACGAATGATAACAAGTGTTATCGTGATAAGTAACACTTGTTATCATTAATGGTAAAAAATACCCTACTAGTACAATAACTTGCATAGTAATACGCTTTGTGCAATTTTATGCGCCTGGAGTAGACAGTCGAGGACAGCATGAGCGCGTCGCACAAAGACCAGTGTTCGGTTCGAGAAGAGCTCGTACATCGCTACGGCCAGCTCTTGACCCTCACGGACCTCACTGAGGTTTTGCGTTATCCATCTGTCCAAGCGTTGCGTAAGGCTCGCATCCGCGGGCGACTGCCCCTTGAACTGGTTCAATTCCCAAATAGGCGCGGTTGGTTCGCGACGGCGCGCGCAGTCGCGGAATTACTTGAGCGGCTCGATGCAATCAGCGGCGCATTCTCCACCACCGAAACGAAGGAAAAAAATGAAAACGTGATCTCTTAAATTTTTCGTAAGGAGAAAATAAGAAAGCCCCAGTTTACAGACTGGGGCTTTCCGATACGGCTGCCAAAATTGATAAGGCTGGCTCCCGCAAGTTTCTCCCAATTTGATTCGCATTTGCAAGTTCCATTTTTGGGGCATGGATTCCTTTGGCCTCATGGGACAAGCATGCGTGTCTATAAAAAACGTCAGCACTACCAGCCGCAATCGCTAGTACGAATTACGGCGGGAGAGCGCGCGACTATGCCATTCCACTGACGCACCTAGGGAGAGAATCATGCTGAGCGACGACGAGATTGAAACGTATTTTTCAAAGCACAAACTCACGCAACCTGCCCGGGAGTACATCAACCTCGCCCGGCAGAGCCCGTCCCGCGTTGTAGGTAGACACGCGCGCCGAAATGTAACGACTGCGTACGTTTCAAAAAAATTGGGCCTAAGCATTCAGACGGAAAGCCGTACCGCAGAAAAAATCTACGTCCTGGAGCTCGAGTACTCTAGATCAGTCTTGGAATATTGGGATCAACCCCCTCCGGTCACGATTTCGCGCACATTTAAAAACGACTCCCAAAGGTCTGGATCGTACACGCCTGACTTTGTGATTTTGACCACCGACGGACCTAGCGTGATTGAAGTCAAGACCGAGGAGCAGTTGCAGGAACTGATGTGTGATAAGCCTCGTGATTGGTACCGAGCTGGGGATGACGACGTGATATATCGTCCGGCACAGGAGACTTTTACTGCGCTTGGTTTGGTTTTCCAAGTCGTTTCAACCGCGCAATTAAATCAGATTCGATCAACGAACCTGGATCTTCTAATGCGATCCCGAAATGAACTTGACACTGTGACTCCTAACATCCGCTCAGCTGTTGAGCGCGCATTGAGCCGCGAATCGTGGATGACTTTGGACGCCCTCCAAACACATCTAGAAACGCCTGACGTTACTCCAATCGTACAGATGATTGACCGCGGTCAATTGCACGCGTTGCTCGACACAGAATTACTGTCGCTAACCGAATCTGCGTGTGTCGCGCTTTCTGCATCACTTTTGGCGCTACGGCAGCAGTTACGTGATGCTGATCCCCATTTTCAACAGTCACAATCTGGCCCCAGCGTAGTTCGGGTTGAATGGGTTCCTGGTCAAAAGCAGGCTGAGCGACTCGTCAAGAATTTGGAGCGACTTCGTAGTGGCGAGCAAAGCCGCTCGACCAGACGTTGGCGACAAAAAATCAAAAATGCAGAAGCAAATGAAGCCGAGGCAATACACGTATTACTTCCGCAGACGCACCGTTCAGGAAATAGACGGCCGCGACTTCACCCCGTGTGCATCGATTTCGTCGCTACATTCTTGGCAGAACGTTACGCCAGCCCAACGCGACTGAGCCCGTACAAAGCGTATTTGGTATATAAGGCTAGCGCAGCTGCGGCGCATCCACATTTATCCCCAGTTAGTCGGCCAACATTCAACAAAATCATGCGTGCGCAAAATCAGCGTGTTCTTGCACAAGATCGCGGCGGACGACGCGCCGCAAATGCAGCGGATGAGCCTTCCCAGGTAGAGACTAGGTACCTGCTGCCGACGCGCCCATTTGAGGCCGCAGCCGTCGATCACTACCACGCGGATATTCACTGCCCATTAGCGAACGGGCACACTACCTTCACCGGGCGGGCGTGGATCACCGTGTTGGTGGATACGTTCAGCTGGTGTGTTCTCGCCGTGTGGATCAGCTTCCAGGCTCCGAGTCGGCGCGCGTGTGCGATGGTGATTCGTCGTTGTGTACGGCAACATGGACGTCTGCCGGAATCTATTGTTGTCGACCACGGCTCTGAATTTGAGTCGGTGTATTTTTCCTCGCTACTTGTGCACTGCAGCGTAAATCTATCTGAGCGCCCGCCCGGGCATCCCCGCTATGGAGCACATGCAGAACGATTTTTCGGTCTATTTAAAACGCAATGGCTCAGTCATCGCCCCGGAAATATAGTTCAGTACAAGGAGGCGCGTTCGGTGTCCGGCACCCATGCGCCGCAAAAACAAGCAATCATCACGATCGAAAACTTGCTATCTGAGTTAACCGAGTTCGTAAGTTGGCACAACGCGAATGTAGTCGGCCCGCAAGAAGCACCGCCACTTGAACTTGTGAAGCGTGGGTTGGAGCGGTTCCCATTTTCGGGTTGTAAAGTGATCAATGACGAGCGATTCCGAATCGCGAGCGCCGTAGACAGTACCGATTACACCATCGATCCGGTACGTGGCGTCCATGTTGGTGACTCGCATTTTTGGCACCCCGCGTTAGCGAAGGCGAATGTCAAAAAGAGCACCGTCGAAATTCGCCCTGATCCAGAAGACCCATATCGAGTCTTTGCCAAAATCGACCACGCGTGGGTCACCTGCCTTGCTAGCGGCTCCCAAATTTCTTTACTCCGCGATCCTGTCGCGCAGTTAGCTAATGCGATTCGATTGCTTGACGGCAAAGAAGCGCGCAAGCAAGCCAAAGACGCTGCCGACCAGCGATTGATTGCACACGTACGTAACTTCGACGCGCAGTACGAACAGTCGGCGAATTTAGTACATCCCCCACAACCGACCCCGCAACAACAGGTCAGCTCAATCTTCGCCGACCTTCGTGACGCAGATCTAGCGCCGTTGGTATCGCAGAGCTGGGGAGATAAGTCATGACGTGGATTCACGATGCGCTGGAGCGCATAAAACTGGAATGCGTGCCCCACCGAAATTACGCACGTGCGCTTTCCCAGGCAAATGCAATGCTGCTCGTTGCTGATGGCGGTGAAGTCATTTGTATTACTGGGCCCTCTCGCGTAGGCAAAAGCCGAATTGCAGCGGAACTAACAAAATTGATTCTAGGTAAACGGCACGAAGAAGACTCGGATCTGATGCCCGTGGTCTATATCGATGCTCAAAACGCAGCGGTTGATTCAACATTCCAAAGCAAGCATTTTACGTTTCATCTTCTACAAGCTATTAAACATCCCATCTATGGCATGGAAAAAACTGGAGATAAGTGGGGCGTTGAACTCGCCCGGCTTTTTAACGACACATCAGAGCGCACTCTGAACGAAGCGCTCGATAAAGCATTAGTAATACGTAAAACGCGTTACTTGTTTATTGACGAGACACATCACATTTTGTATTCGAAGCGTGGTCCCAAAGATGCCGCGGCATTCCTCGACTCATGGAAGTGCCGCGCCGAGAAACTGAAAATCGTACTAGTTCTTGTCGGCGCATATCCAATACTCAACGTGCTTGCGCTTTCGCCGCATCTGCTCGGGCGGAAACATCAGCTGCACCTTCCGCGGTACTACCCGGTTCGTGAGGATCTGTTGGTCTTTTACCAGATTCTCGATTTCTATAGCACGCTGTTGCACTTTCCTCCGGGCATTACATCGCTGCGCGATTGGGGTGCACTACTCTACAGAGAATCATTTGGATGCATCGGTCTTCTATCGGCATGGCTTCGAGGCAGTCTTGCCCTGGCGCTTGCCGAGAATAGTGAAACGCTAAACAAAGACCATTTACAAAAAGCGCGCAAGTCAAAATTCGACCTGAAAAGCATTGCGCAGGAAATTAAAGACGGCGAGCGTGCGATTATGGTCGATTGCGATAACGATGACGCCGTGGAACAAGTGGATGTGAAAGCGGGGCCGGCCTCAACGAAAGAACCGGCAGTAAAAAAACAAACGAAGGGTCGCAAACCGTTTCAGAAGAAGCCACGACGTTATGCTGTCGAAGGGCGCGCGTGAGGATCGGTCATGAGCTACTTAATTCCTCTATCACTCATTGGGGTTGGCAGCGCGGACGTTGAGTCGCTGAGCTCATACGTCTACCGGCTTGCACACGCTCACGGAGTTTCTGTGTTGAGGCTGCTCGATTATGCCTTTACGTGGTATTCAGAAAAGTACCCAGAGCGTGCCATCGAGCTCGGACAATTTCGCTCAACAAAAGATCTCAGTATTCTGGTTAGGCCAAACGAGACCACCCGAAAAATTGTCGAAATACTATCCCTCGCAACCGGCAGACAAGATCTTCGCTGCGGAACATTTCTGGCGTTTTCAAAAGCGCTGGATCGCTCATCAGGATCATTCAGCAATCGCATGCGTTGGTGCCCCAGATGCATTTTTGAATGGCCAGCGTATCGAGGCGATGCCTACTTCAAGTTGGCGTGGTCGTTGACCGATTTGACGCACTGTACGGTCCATCAATTAAAGCTTAGGGATACGTGCAGATGGTGCGGGTCATACCAAAGCAAACTGGGAATACGTCGTAGCCTCGAACACTGTTGCGGATGCAGCGAAACAATTTGTGGCGGCATTTATGACGAAATTCCCATTGATTCGTGGATTAATAATGCGAGTGATCTGCTGGAGTGTGTCGACCTGATTGGGCACGATAGAAATCTAGAGTTCCCGTCAGATGCGATTAGTCGCGTGCTTTCCGAAATTCTCGACAAGGCATGGGCCAATGAAGACGAACATTCCCTGTGGAAAATTATGCCCCGGGACGATTTTATTGGTTTGGCGACGGGTACGAAATCGGTCTCGCTAGTATCCGCACGCCGCATTGCATTTCAACTTGGCATCCGCCTTGTGGATTTGCTGGAAGGAACGCTACGAACGACATCCGACATACTCGATCGAGAATGGACGCGGAACCTGCCCGAACCAATGCGACCAAGGCAACGCTTGAAAACGGGTGATCGTGATGCGATTCTTAAACGTTTAACCACAGAATACGTTTTCTTGAGCGAAGCCTTTCCGCCATCGCTCAAGGAAGTCGCGAGACAGCTAGAAGTTTCGGTAGGATATTTGCACTATCACTTTCCGTTACAAGCGCAGGAGTTCATTCGTAAGCATCGTGTTTATCTTGATTTAAAGAAACAAGTGCAAGAACGGAAAGCCCGCGCAGCAGTATTAGATTTTTTCACCAGTGAGTCGAACGCGGCCATATCTAAATCGCGCAAAAATGCATTACGCGTACTACGACTTCAAACTTACCTGCCAAAGAATCTGCTCCGACAGGAAATAGATTTTGTGTTGCGTTCTATTCAAGCGGGTGCGATGAATAAATAAGACCGCCTTGGTGAGACGGTAAAATTTTTGCACGAAAATATATCTACTGTGGAGCGGAACGTTGAGGCGGTACGCTTCGGAATGATGCGCGAAGGTTTGAGGTCACGTCAGTCACAACGACAGCGGAATCGGTTCGGAAAAATCGCTGCGGGCCAGTGTGCCAACCGCACATAAGATCTATTGAAGGCGGAAGGCGTTTTTCACCTACTGAAGCTCTCTTTGCAGTGCGGTCAGTGTTTGGTTTCAATTCGTGGCCAACATATGGTTACGTGCACACTATTTTCAGCTCGCCGATTTTTTCGCTATCGCGATGCTTTCCCTGGCCCACGCAAGCAACGTCTCCTGATCTTCAAACAAATCTTCAGGGACTTGAAAGTATCTTCTGACTAATCGCTGGCCGTTTTTTGTCATGTAAGAGAACGGTTGCTGTTTTAACTTTTCGTACTTCGGTCTGGTTTTGTCGTCGACCACGAAATACAGGCTGTTGTGCATAATCATCGCGAACTGTGCAGAGCTGCTTTTTATTCCGTAGCCGCCGAAAAATTTACTGCCTTCAATCGCAGCTACCGGTTCGAGGAGTCCCATTACATATTCAATGAATTCCTTGCTTGCGCTCATGTTCAAATTCCCAATTGTGGGCGACATAAAACGTGTGTCAGCTAGACGGACGACCGGCGCACGCAGCAAATATCCGCGTTGAAATTCTCTCCAGAATTTAAATATCAATATGTGGCACTGCTAGGCGATGCGGTTTTTAATCCGCCCGATTCCACCAATTTCACATTCCACCACATCCCCGGATTTCATGAATTCGGGCGGCGTGCGTGCGAAGCCAACCCCGGCGGGCGTGCCGGTGGCGATGATGTCACCGGGTTCCAAGGTCATGCCGCGCGACAGGATGGCAATGGTGCGTGCCACGCTGAAGATCATGTCGCGGGTGTTGGCGTCTTGTTTCAACACGCCATTGACCCAGCTACGCAGTTGCAGATTTTGCGGATTGGCGATCTCGTCTGAAGTGACAAGCCACGGTCCCATTGGACAGGCGCCATCCAGACTTTTGCCTAGAAAATATTGTTTGTGGCGGAACTGCATGTCACGCGCCGAGATGATCGTTGATCACCGTGTAGCCGAACACATGCTCCAGCGCACGCGCTTCGGTGATGCCGTGTCCGCCACGGCCGATGATCACGCCCAGCTCGACTTCCCAATCCAACTGCTGCGTGACCTCGGGCTGCGCGGAAATGTCAGAATATGGCCCATTCACGCTGGTGACGCTCTTGGTGAAAACGACCGGATGTTCAGGAATTTCCGCAGTGCGCCCGCCGACTGCGGCAGACTCCTTGGCATGATCAAAATAATTCCAGCCCAGGCACACGATATTTTTGCGCGGACGCGGAATCGGCGCGAGCAGTTCAACCTGCGCCAATGACATACGGTTGGTCGTCGGATTCGCACTTGCCGCAGCCAATCGAGTGAGTGCCGCAGCGCCACCATCTATCAGGGACAGCACGTCGCGAAATTCATTACGCGCGTCGCTCGCACGCGCCGGAATAAATATGTCGTCACCAGACACTACGCCGAGGTGACGCTTGCCTTCGACAATACACGTGACCAAACGCATGTCAGGGGTCCTTGCCGGGCCAGGAGAAAATCAACACCACCGCGCCCACTGCGCCGAACATCCAGGTGAGCAGCGGTGCGGAGGCGAACATCACCAGATTTTCGCCGTGCGTGCCGAGCAGGATCACGGCACTCAAAATAAAACTGCCCCCGGCAATCGCGCGAAATGTACGCCGATTGGAGCGGCGTAACTCGAGTTGCAGTTTGCGCAAATCGCTATGGGTATCTTTGCCGTCGGTAGGCGCATGTCGTGACTTCAACATATGGTGTACCAAGTTCGGAATCTCGGGTATCGCGACCGACCACTCCATCGCATTGCGGCGCAGATTTTTAATCCAGCCGCGCACGCCGAATTGCTCGCTCATCCAGCGTTCCAGAAACGGTTTGGCGGTCTGCCAAAGGTCAAGCTCCGGATACAACTGGCGGCCCAAGCCTTCGATATTGAGCAGGGTTTTTTGCAGCAGCACCAGTTGTGGCTGGATTTCCATATTGAAGCGGCGCGCAGTCTGGAACAAACGCACCAGAATGTGCGCGAAGGAAATTTCATTGAGCGGCTTCTGGAATATCGGTTCGCACACGGTGCGGATCGCCGCTTCGAATTCTTCCACGCGTGTGTCGGCGGGCACCCAGCCGGATTCGACGTGCAACTCCGCGACGCGCCGGTAATCGCGCTGGAAAAACGCCAGGAAATTACCGGCGAGATAGCGCTGATCCGCGGCGCTGAGCATGCCCATGATGCCGAAGTCGACCGCCATGTAGCGGCCGTCGGGGCCGACGAAAATGTTGCCGGGGTGCATGTCGGCGTGAAAGAAACTGTCGCGGAACACCTGGGTGAAAAAAATCTCCACGCCGTTTTCGGAAAGTTTTTTGAAGTCGATGTTGGCCGCGCGCAGCGCCGTGATGTCGCTGATCGGGATGCCGTAAATGCGCTCCATCACCATCACGTTTTTACGCGTGAG
>JANMQQ010000070.1:0-14677 GCA_031370545.1 Gammaproteobacteria bacterium | reverse complement strand
GGAAGGCGTGGACGCGTCGCTTTCGTAATTCACCCGCAGTGCGTTTCTCGATGTTTTATGCGGCTTTTCAAGCCTCGGTATCCATTGCGTCTCCGTTCTTCACCGTGTACATGCTGCGCGATCTGAAATTCTCGTACCTGGAATTTATGTGCGTCACCGCGACTTCGGTGCTGTTACATTTCACATCGTTGCCGACCTGGGGACGCATCAGCGATGTATGGGGAAATCGCGTCATCATTGTCTTCACCGGTGCGCTCATCACCAGCTTCCCATTGTTGTGGCTGGTCTCGACAAATATCTGGTTCATCATCGGCGTGCAGATGATGTCGGGCTTGTGCTGGTCGGGTTTTGGTTTGGCCACCACCAATTTTTTGTACGACACCGTGCCCGCGCAAAAGCGCTGCCAATATCTCGCGTTTCACAATGTGCTGGGCGCCGTAGGCGTGTTTGCCGGTGCATTGCTGGGTGGTGCACTGGCGATGTGGTTGCCGCATGAGTTTACCTTAGGCACCTATGAAATCAGCTGGCTGACACCGCTGTATGGATTGTTCCTGATTTCGTCGCTGGCACGCATGGCCGTCGCCGCATTGTGTCTGCCACGCTTGCGTGAAGTACGTGATGACCGCACCGCGTCGGTAGGCGTCTTGGTGCGCAGCACGCTGCGCCGCATGCAACGCGTCCCGCGCGTGGTGTTGCTGGTGCGTGAGTTATGGAATCGACGCTTCCCTATGCCGCGCGTCAGATAATAATCAGCGGGTAGTGATATCTGCGAATCCGATAAATAAAGTGCGATATGTAATTTCATCTCCGGTCGATGGATTGCTATTGTTCTCGTGACCCCTGAGTAACCCTAGTTCACTGCCCCCACAGTGAACGCGCCGCGTCTCCCCGGACGCGGCTTTTTTTTGTCCAAACCCGGCGTATTTGCTAAGCATTCAAAAAGGGCTGGTGCAACGCGACAGCCGTGCCACCGATGCTGGTAAATCCATGTGCTATCTTAAGTAATGCGTTTCGCAGCCGTTACTTATCACGTTCATCTGTGGTGACAGTTCAGTATGCCCGCGCTGCATGAAAAAAAATTTCGTTTACTGCTGGTCGATGATGACGCGATGACGCGCCAGTTCATGGCGACGCGCTTAACGCGCCAGGGGTACGACATGACGGTCGCCGAAGATGGTTATCAAGCCCTGAGCGCGCTGGAGGGTGACCCGTTTGATTTGATGCTGCTCGATATCATGATGCCCGGCATGTCGGGCATCGACGTGCTGACCAAAGTCCGGCGCAAGTTTTCCATGCTCAGTCTGCCCATCATCATGGTGACCGCCAACGATCTGGAAGAAAGCATGATCGAAGCGTTGGAAAAAGGCGCCAATGATTATTTGTTGAAACCGATCAGCATGCCCGTGACGCTGGCGCGTATCAAAACTCAATTGTCGTTACGTTACCTGTCCGCACTCAAAGACGAGTTTGTGCGCTTCGCCAGCCACGACTTGAAGAAGCCATTGATGTTGTTGCGCGACATTGCGGGCGAGTTGCAAGGATCGACATCTGGCACCGGTACCGAATTGTCGTTGGCGACCCGTGAATCGCTCGACATGCTGGTGAGCACGGCGGACAACATGCAAAATGTCGTGCAGGGGTTCCTTGATGAAAGCGTAGCGTTCATTGACGGTAACTACGCGCGCCGCAGTGCGGTTAATGTTAACCAGATGGTGATGCGCGCGGTGCAAGCCAACGAACGTTATGCACAACGCAAGGGTGTGCAACTCAGCGCGGTGTTAATCGACAAATCGCTGGTGGTGCATGGTGATGGGTTTCAGTTGTCCCAGGTGCTCGACAATTTGCTGGGCAACGCCATCAAGTTCAGTCCCAAAGACAGTGCCACGGTAGTGCGCACCAATTCGACTGACAACTATGTGCAGGTGGATATCTGCGACGCCGGGCCAGGTATCAACAATGAGGATATGAACAAGCTGTTCATCAACGGCGCGCATCTGGCTAACGCACCGACCGGCAACGAAACCAGCTCAGGCGTTGGGCTGGTGCTGTGCAAACAATTGGTCGAGTTGCACGGCGGGGAAATCGGTGCACAAAACAACAGTGACCGGGGCACGACATTTTGGATACGGTTGCCGCGCCAATCCAACGGGCCGTAGATTAATTTCCGGAGCGCACTATTTCTGCTGCGCGTGTTGCAACATTTCTTTGGCGTGAGCAAGTGTTTGCGGGGTGATTTTCATTCCGCCGAGCATGCGCGCGACTTCGTCGATGCGGTCGGGAGCCGTGAGTACCGCGATATCGGTGCGCGTTTTCCCTTGGGTTGCCTGTTTCTGCACGGTCCAGTGATTCTGTCCTTGCGCCGCGACTTGTGGCAGATGCGTAACGCACAATATTTGCCGATGTTGTGCGAGCGCGCGTAAGCGTCGTCCGACAATTTCTGCCACGCCGCCACCGACGCCAGCATCAACTTCATCAAACACCAAGGTGGGAATGCCGGTGATCTGCGCGGTCGCTACTTCAATCGACAGGCTGATGCGTGACAATTCGCCACCGGACGCGACTTTATTCAACGCGCGCGCGGGCTGGCCGGGATTGGTGCTGACCAGGAATTCAATTCGATCCATGCCGTGCGCGCCGAACTGTGCTTCTTCGAGTGCGGACACAGCGATTTCAAATACGCCACCGCGCATGCCGAGATCCTGCATTTGCTGCGTCACTTCCTGCGACAATTTCTTAGCAGCTTTTTTGCGGCTGGTGCTCAGGGTCGTGGCGGCGCTGCGGTAGTCCTGCGCGATGCTGTCGAGTGCGCATTTGATTTCGTCAAGACGTGCGTCCGCGTGTTCCAGAGTTTGCAATTCGGCTGACAGGCGCGTGGTGAACGCGGACAGTTCGGCAGTGGGGATTCGGTGTTTGCGCGCGGCATCGTGGATCGCCGCCATGCGGGCTTCGATGCTTTGCAAACGCTGCGGATCAAGATCGACCCGGTCGCGATAACTGCGCAGCGCGTGTGCGGCTTCATTCAGCTGAATGCTCGCGTTGCTGAGTAATTCGGCGGTGGGTTTTAAATTCGCGTCAAATTGCGCAAGCTGCTCGATCTCGACAATAAGCTTGTCAACACTCGTGCACAGCGACGCTTCTTCATTCTCGTACAAAATCTGCACCGCCTGCTCGCTGCCTTGCAACAGACGGTTGGCATTGGCGAGTCGCGCGTGTTCCTGATCCAGCTCGTCGAGTTCGCCGTCGCGTAAATCCAGCGTCTGCAACTCCTGAACCTGGTAACGCAATAAATCCAGCCGCGCATCGCGCTCACTGAGCGTCGCATGCAAGGTTTGGTATTCGGATTCAAGCTGTCGCCAGCGTTCGTGTGCAGCAGCGACCTTGGCGAGATGCGCGGAATGCCCGGCATATTCATCCACGGTATTGCGCTGCACCACGCTTTTGAGCAGCGACTGGTGCACGTTCTGGCCATGAATATCGACCAGCTGTTCTCCCAGCTCGCGCAGCGACTGCACCGGCACGTTATTGCCGTTGATGTAGGCGCGCGAGCGACCGTCTTGCGTCAATGTGCGGCGCAGCAGGCAGTCGTGGTCCGACTCAAGGTCATGTTCATGGAGCCAGGTCTTTGCAACAGGTAATTTATCAACGAGGAAGCGCACCGTGACATCTGCGCGCTCGCAGCCGTGGCGAATAATGCCGCTGTCGACGCGGTCGCCCAGTACAAAACCCAGTGCATCGAGCAATACCGATTTGCCAGCACCGGTTTCGCCTGTGAGTACGGTCAGGCCGCGCTCAACATCGAGTTCGAGCGACTCAACAATGACGAAATCTTTGATGGTGAGGTGTTCGAGCATGGCCGGTATTGTACGGCAGGAAATGTGTTTAGCAGACTAGTGTAGTGCTTGGTAAATAATGGAACATAAAACGGCGTCTTTTGCCGCAGGACTGCGTTGCAACTCCTCGCCATAGCTACGGCTATGTCTCGTCGTTGCGCCTTGCCCTGCACCAAAATCCATCCGTTTTATCAGTCCCGTTATTTACGAGGCACTACACCTAAGTCGGATGCTCGCTCCAACGCAGCTTGGCGCGCAGTACGTCGAAGTAGTTGTGGTCGAGCGGATGAATCAAGCGTATCGGCTTTTCTTCTTTGCGAATAATGATGTGATCGCCCGAGACCAGGCCCAGGTTGATCTGGCCGTCGCAGGTAATTTGCGCGGGTGAACGGGTGCGATCACTGACTTCGATGCGAATCAGGCTGGCCGCGTCGACCACGATGGGTCGATTGCTCATGGTGTGCGGGCAAATCGGCACCAGCACAATCGCTTGCAACGCGGGATGCAGAATCGGGCCGCCACCCGACAGCGCGTAGGCGGTTGAACCGGTTGGCGTCGCGACGATCAAGCCATCCGAGCGCATGGTGTTGACATATTGATCGTTAATGTAGGTGCGGAATTCAATCATGCGCGCGACGTCCCACTTATGCACGACGACGTCGTTGAACGCGCGGCTTTCACTGATGTTCTGGCCTTCCCGTTCGATGCTGGTGCGCAGCAGCAAACGTTCTTCAGAAGCGTATTTTCCGTGCAGGATTTCAGTCAGGCGTTCGCCGATATGCGCGGGTGAGATATCAGTCAAAAACCCCAGTCGCCCACGATTGACACCCAGCAAACAGACTCCGTATTCGGCAAGCGAGCGTGCGGCATTGAGCAAGGTGCCGTCGCCACCGACCACGATGACTAAATCACAGCGTCGACCGATGTTTTGCCGACTGGCCACCTCGAGTTTGTGGCCGCGTATCAATTCCGCCGTGCCTTCATCCAGCAACACGTGCAGGCCGAGTTTTTGTATGTGCTCGCTGACTTCCACAATCGTGGGGCTGATGGCGGGATCGCCGTAGCGTCCGATCACTCCAATGGTTTTGAAATGTTTAGTCATCAACTGGCTCCCTGATTCGAACGTAATGGGTATTGCAAAAAAAGCCGGAGAGACGCAGGAGCGTGACATCGCGGGAGGCAAACCAGCAGGGAGATTGTGTCGGCATTTATGCTAGCAGCCTGTCGGACTTAGGATGGCGGGGCTGCAAAAGCGGGAAGAGCGGTCCATAACAGCGCAAATTTTCGTTGAATAGAATAACTATTCGCCTCAAATTTGCGCTGTTCTGTCCTCGCTCTCCCACTGTTTCGCTCCACACCACCTAAGTCCGACAGGCTGCTAGCGGTGGTTTTTTTACAAGTTAGCACGAGCTTCTCGCCGAAACCAAATACACCTAATCTGCAAGATGTTTTCTTGACACACTACAGGTCGATTGTTAATTTGCGATTAGCACTTTGTTAACGCGACTGCTGGTCGTTAGGTTCAATTCTTGGTGTCATCGGTTGTGAATCATCCTCCCATTAGTGATCGTGCGCAGTTCCTGCTCAAAGCATTGATTGAACGCTATATACAGAGTGGTGAGCCGGTCGGGTCACGCACCTTGGCGCGTGACATGCGCATGGACTTAAGCCCTGCGACCATCCGCAATGTCATGGCCGATCTGGAAGACCTGGGGTTCGTAAAAGCGCCGCACACCTCCGCCGGGCGTGTGCCGACCGTGCAAGGTTATCGCTGTTTTATAGATTCATTGCTGACCGTGCAGCCACTGCAAACCACTGAGATTCACCGTTTGCAGGAAGAGCTTAACCCGGAAGTCACCCCGCAAGATTTAGTCGAACGCGCCTCGTCAATTTTGTCCGGCATTACCAAAATGGCTGGGATCGTGATGCTGCCGCGTCACGAGCAAAACGCATTGCAGCACCTGGAGTTTTTGCCACTGTCGGAAAACCGCATCCTGGTCATCCTGGTGATCAGCGATGAAGAAATTCAGAATCGCGTTATCCACGTCGGGCGGCAATATTCGCGCGCGGAGTTGCAGCAAGCGGCCAATTATTTCAACCAGCATTTTACCGGGCGTAATTTATCGGCAGTAAAAGAAGCCTTGTTGCAGGAAATGCAGGACACCAAGCAACGCGCGGATCACATCATGATGGCGGCCATCGACATGGCGTCGAAAGCGCTGAACGATGAAAAAGAAGCCGACTTCGTGGTCGCCGGTCAAACCAACCTGATGCAGTATCTCGAAATGGCCGACATGGAAAAGCTGCGCCAGTTATTCGATGCGTTCAACGAAAAACGCGATTTACTCAGCTTGTTTGATCACGTCATGAAAGCGCAAGGTGTGCAGATTTTTGTCGGCGAAGAATCCGGCTACGGCGTGCTGGATGGGTGCAGTCTAGTGACCGCGCCCTATACCGCGAACGGGCAGATTGTCGGCGTGTTGGGTGTGGTGGGTCCAACTCGCATGGCCTACCAACGTGTCATTCCGTTGGTGGATGTGACGGCGAAACTTTTGGGCGCAGCCTTGAATCAAGATTGACTGGCCCCATATAGCCCCCACGTTTAGTATTTGCATCCTTACTGGGCTGTTAGGGAGACATGCTGGTGGAAAAGAAATCGAACACGGTTGCCGACGAGCAGGAAACGGTCGGCAGTCCCGAACCCGTAGAAAATTCTGAAGTCGACGCTGCACCGCCGTCTACCGAAGGCGAACTGCAACCCACCTATCAAAGCCTGTGGTTGCTGCTGGAAGACACGCGCAAGAAAGCTGATGACTATCTTGACCAGCTGATGCGCGCGCGTGCCGACACTGAAAACGTGCGGCGGCGCGGCGAGCGCGAGCTGGATAAAGTGCGCAAATATGCGTTGGATAGTTTTCTGCAAGAACTGGTGGTGGTCAAAGACAGCCTGGAAATGGGCTTGTCCGCCGCGCAAGAGCCGGGTGCCGACATTACCAAATTGGCCGAAGGCATGACTCTGACGGATCAACTGCTGGCGGCGGCCATGAGCAAAGTGGGCGCCAAAGAAATCAATCCGTTGAACGAGCCGTTTAATCCGGAATGGCATCAAGCGATGTCGATTCAAGCATCCGATAGCGCCCCGCCCAACACGGTGGTGATGGTGTTTCAAAAGGGTTATGTGCTGAACGACCGGTTGATTCGGCCCGCCCGTGTGGTGGTATCAAAGGCAGCGCAGTAATTCATAAGACGCCGGGCCTTGAAGCGCGGCGAACTACCCCAATTTTACAAAACAGTCGTTAATTAAATAATTTTTACACTGAACATTCGCGGAGAAGAACATGGGCAAGATTATCGGCATCGACTTGGGCACCACCAATTCCTGTGTGGCGGTGATGGAAGGCGGCGTGCCGCGCGTCATTGAAAACAGCGAGGGTGATCGCACCACGCCGTCCATCGTTGCGTTTGGCAGCGACGGTGAAGTGATTGTTGGTCAATCCGCCAAGCGCCAGGCCGTGACTAATCCGCGCAATACGCTGTATGCAGTGAAGCGCCTGATCGGTCGCAAGTTCAGCGACGACGTAGTGAAGCGCGACGTCGGCATGGTGCCGTACAAAATTGTCTCGGCCGATAACGGCGATGCCTGGGTGGATGCCGACGGCAAGAAGATGGCACCGCAGGAAATTTCTGCGCGTGTGTTGATGAAAATGAAAAAGACCGCTGAAGATTATCTCGGCGAACCGGTCACCGCCGCAGTGATTACAGTCCCGGCGTATTTCAACGATTCGCAGCGTCAAGCCACTAAAGACGCCGGTCGTATTGCCGGCCTGGAAGTGAAGCGCATCATCAACGAGCCGACCGCAGCAGCGCTTGCGTATGGCATGGACAAGAAGCGCGGTGATGCGAAAATCGCCGTGTACGATTTGGGCGGCGGCACCTTTGACGTCTCGATCATTGAAATCGCCGAAGTCGACGGCGAGCATCAGTTTGAGGTGTTGTCCACCAACGGCGATACATTTTTGGGTGGTGAGGATTTCGACAAGCGCATCATTGACTATCTGGCCGATGATTTTAAGAAAACCTCGGGCATCAACCTGGCCAACGACCCGTTGGCATTGCAGCGTTTAAAAGAAGCTGCGGAAAAAGCCAAGATCGAGTTGTCGACCACCCAGCAAACCGACATCAATCTGCCGTATGTGACGGCCGATGCCAGTGGTCCCAAACATTTAAACCTGAAACTCACGCGCTCGAAACTTGAAGCGCTGGTGGAGGATTTAATTCAACGCACCTTGCCGCCGTGCAAGATGGCGCTGAAAGACGCGGGCGTGTCGGTGTCAGATATTGACGAAGTCATTCTGGTCGGCGGTCAGACGCGCATGCCCAAAGTGCAGGAGCTGGTGCGTGAGTTGTTCGGCAAAGAGCCACGTAAAGACGTTAATCCGGATGAGGCCGTGGCCGTCGGTGCGGCGATTCAGGCCGGTGTGCTGGCGGGCGAAGTCAAAGACGTGCTGCTGCTGGACGTGACGCCGTTGTCGCTGGGTATTGAAACCCTCGGCGGCGTGATGACCTAACTGATCGAGAAAAACACCACCATTCCGACCAAGGCGACGCAGGTGTTTTCAACTGCTGAAGACCATCAGTCGGCGGTGACGGTGCATGTGTTGCAGGGTGAGCGTGAAATGGCGTCGGCCAATAAGTCGCTGGGCCGGTTTGACTTGGGCGACATTCCGCCTGCACCGCGCGGCGTGCCGCAAATTGAAGTGGCGTTCGACATCGACGCCAACGGTATTTTGAATGTATCGGCGCGCGACAAAGCCACCGGCAAAAAACAGTCGATTGCGATCAAGGCATCGAGCGGTCTGTCGGAAGACGACATCAAACGCATGGTGTCTGACGCTGAAGCGCACCGCGATGAAGATCGTAAATTTCACGAGCTGGTTGATGCGCGTAACAAGGCCGAAGGACTCATTCACGCCACGACCAAGTCGATGGGTGAATTAGGTTCCAAGCTGGAAGCCGGTGAAAAGCAAAACATCGACGCGGCTGTTAACGCGTTGAAAGAAGCTCTGAAGGGTGATGACAAGGCGGCGATTGAAGCCAGAACCGCAACGCTGGGTGCGGCGTCATCCAAGATGGCAGAGCGTTTGTATGCGCAGAAAGATCAAGGACCCGGCGCGGCACCTCCGCCCGGGAATGAGGCGGGCGGCAAAGGCGGCGTGAAAGACGATGTCGTCGATGCTGAATTTGAAGAAGTGAAAGACGAGAAAAAATAACGTAGCCCCGGTTGTAGCGGGAGCAGGCAAAGGATAACTTGCAGGCGCGGCACAGTCCGCGCCTCATTTTTATGCCGCCAGAGTGTGAGGATGCGCGAAGCGGCAAGTCATTACATTTTCGTTTTTAAATTTTACGACAGCACACACCATGGCCAAGCAAGACTTTTATGAAATCCTCGGCGTCGCGCGCAACGCGAGCGAACCCGAACTAAAAAAGGCTTATCGCCGCCTGGCGATGAAGCATCACCCGGATCGCAATCCGGGCGATAAACCTTCCGAAGAAAAATTCAAAGAAGCGAAAGAAGCCTACGAAGTGCTGACCGACGCGCGCAAACGTGCTGCTTATGATCAGTTTGGTCATGCGGGTGTCGACCCCAGTTCGGCAGCGGCTGCGGGCGGTGCAGGCTTCGGTGCCAACGCAAGTTTCAGCGATGTGTTCGGTGAAGTGTTCGGCGATATTTTCGGCGGTGCGCGCCAGAGCGGCGGCGCGCGCGCGCATCGTGGCGCGGACTTACGCTATAACCTGGAGTTGCATCTGGAAGACGCGGTACGCGGATCAACTGTGAAAATTCGTGTGCCGACGCACGTGGCGTGCAAAACCTGCGGCGGCAGCGGTGCGAAGAAGGGCACCAGTCCGACTACCTGCTCGACCTGCGGTGGCCATGGCCAGGTGCGTATGCAGCAGGGCTTCTTTTCGTTGCAGCAGACTTGCCCGCGGTGTCGCGGTAGCGGCACCGTTATTACGGACCCGTGTCCGACCTGTCATGGTGAAGGCCGCGCCGAAGAACAAAAAACCCTGTCGGTCAAAATTCCTGCGGGTGTCGACAATGGCGACCGCATTCGTCTCGCCGGTGAAGGTGAGGCCGGACAAATGGGTGGCCCGTCCGGTGATTTGTATGTGCAAATCTCGGTGCTCGATCATGCCTTGTTTGTGCGCGACGGGTCAGATCTTTACTGCGAAGTGCCGATTGATCTGACCACCGCCGCGTTGGGCGGCGAACTCGACGTGCCTACGCTTGACGGGCGGGTGAAGCTGAAAATACCGCCCGAAACTCAAACCGGAAAAGTATTCCGCATGCGTGGCAAGGGCGTGCAGTCCGTGCGCGGCGGACAGATCGGCGATTTGTTATGCAAAGTTGCGGTGGAGACACCAGTCAACCTGACCGCAAAGCAAAAAGAACTGCTGCGTGAGTTTGACCAGTCACTAAAAAACACTGGCGGCAAACACAGCCCGCGCACTACGACCTGGCTCGATGGCGTAAAAAAGTTTTTCGACGATATGAAGTAGTGATGTATTCCCCTCCTCATTTCGAGGAGGGGTCGCATCGTATGTGACGGGGTGGTTATATCCGCGCAAGGAGATCCACAAATGAATCCAGAAGCTGGTCATAGCCTTTTTGTAGTCAACACCCGCACTCATTTTCGAGACCGCTCTCGCGCATCCCTGCTCTTCGCGGCACTCGCACTTCCGTGTGCAGCGAAGGTAGCACCGCCGGTAACGGGGTGGCGGAATTTGCATCGTCACCTGCTCGCGATCCTGTTTTTTAGCAGCGCGTTCACGTTTGGCTTTGCACACGCCGATGGCAAACCCGAGCTCGAACTAAAATTCCCTGGCGAAGCGCCCGCGCACCGCGTCGTCTATCAGCTCAATAAGGCTGATCCTGCTTATCAGGAACACATATTGTTTTCAGTCGGTGCCATGGTGCGCAAATATGGCGACAACATCAAAATCGTCGTCGTCGCCATTGGCCCCGGTATCCATATCTTGGCAAAAAAACCCAAGCGCCCGGTCAGCGAAGAAATTAAACAGCGCGTTCGCAGCCTGAACGAATACGGCGTTGAATTTCACGCCTGCGGCAACACCATGCAGTCGCAAGGCTGGAAAGACGAAGACATGTTGCCCCTGGCCAAAGTCGTGGAAGTCGGCGCGTCGGATTTAATGGAATTGCAGGAGCAGGGCTACGCGTACATCAGTTGGTAGCACCTTAAAGAGAACCAATTGCTCTGAACAGAGGCTTCCTTTCCCCTTGCGGGGGGGAAGGAGCTGATCGCGCGCAATACAACGCAGTATTTTGTGCTTCATATAACGGATAATTCCCATGACCAACCCCACCCGCATCGCCATCGCCGGAGCTGCCGGTCGCATGGGCCGCGTCCTGATCGAAGCCGCGCACAACTCCACTACCGTGCGCGTCACCGGCGCATTTGCACGCATCGGCAGTAGCGTCATCGGTGTCGATGCTGGCGAGCTGGCCGGAGTCGGCACACTCGGCGTGCGTGTTGTTGACAATATTGATGCTGCCTTGCGCGACGCCGATGTGCTGATCGACTTCACCCGCCCGGAAGTCACTCTCACGCATTTGGTGGCTTGCCACAGCGCGCGTAAAAAAATCATCATCGGCACCACCGGATTCAATCCGCAGCAAAAAGAACACATCGCGCAGATTGCCCAAGACATCGCCATCGTCATGGCGCCCAACATGAGCGTCGGCGTGAATTTGTGCTTCAAGTTATTGGACATGGCCGCGCGCGTGCTCGGCGATGAGGTTGATATCGAAATTGTCGAGGCCCACCATCGCCATAAAATCGATGCACCTTCCGGCACCGCACTGCGCATGGGCGAGGTGGTTGCCAGCGCGCTCAATCGTGATCTCAAGACCTGCGCCGTCTACGGCCGCGAAGGCGTCACCGGCGAACGCGACCGTAACACCATCGGCTTCACCACCGTGCGCGCCGGCGACATCGTCGGCGACCACACCGTTATATTCGCCGGCATTGGCGAGCGCGTCGAAATCACCCACAAAGCCTCCAGCCGCCTGACGTTCGCCAAAGGCGCATTGCGCGCCGCGCACTGGCTCGCGAATAAAGAGCGGGGGCTGTTCGACATGCAGGATGTGTTAGGACTGCGTTGAAGTTGGGATGACTGCGGTAATTCTTCAGAGTCGCTCGCTTTATTTGGCACTGTGAATAATTCACATCGCCACAATTCTCGCCGTGCCTTAATCTTCCTTTCCATCACTAACAAGACGAAGGACGGTTATGGCCAGAACACCCTTGCTGCACACACTCCGCAAACACATGCGCGCTGCACTGGCGGCGCGAAACTCAAATCTCCAAGGTTCTAAATTTCCTGTTACGCGCCGCGATTTTCTCGTCGGCCTGGGAGCGCTGACGGCAACTGCGGCATTGCCGCGAGTCGCGCTGGCCTCGGCACGCGCGCGCATTGCGATTGTTGGCGGCGGCATCGCTGGGCTGACGTGCGCTTTGACGTTGGCGGATCGCGGGATTCGCGCGACGGTGTATGAGGCGTCCGGGCGCGTCGGGGGGCGTATGTATAGTAATACGGCGTATTGGAATGACGGCCAGGTCAGTGAGTGGTGCGGGGAGTTGATTGATAGCGGGCACAAGACGATGCAGCGCCTCGCGCATCGCTTCGGTTTGGTTCTTGACAATTTATTAGACGCACAACCGACCGGCTCGGAAGATACCTATTATTTTTTCGGGCGCTATTATCCAAAGGCGCAAGCGGATCGTGACTTCGCTGTGTTGGCCGATGCGGTAATGGCGGACTTGAACGCGGCCGGTTATCCCTCGACCTTCAACTCATTCACCCCCGCTGGACAAATGCTTGACCAGATGAGCATTTATGATTGGATAGAAACTCGCGTGCCGGGCGGACACACTTCGGCATTGGGCCAGGTGCTGGATGTGGCGTACACCATCGAATACGGCGCCGATACCACGGACCAGTCAGCACTGAATTTAATTTATCTGTTGGGGTTTCAACCCGCTCCCACCGGGTTCGCAGTATTTGGCGAATCCGATGAGGCATTTCACATTCGCGGCGGCAATGAACAGCTACCACGTGCCATTGCACGACATTTAGGTGATGAAAGCATTGAGCTGGGCAAGCGCTTGGTGCGCGTGAAGCAAACGACAAGGGGTGATTATCAACTGACGTTCAAGGAACTCGATGGTGAGACTGAGGATGCACACGCCGACTATGTCGTTTTGGCGTTACCGTTCTCCGTGCTGCGCGAGATTGATATTTCAGGTGCAGGTTTTGACACATTGAAGCGACAAGCGATTGAGCAATTGGGACGCGCTCGTAGCGCAAAGACGCAACTGCAATTCAATACGCGGTTGTGGAACGAAACCGGCGCCTGGCCAGGGGTGAGTAACGGTTCGACTTACAGTGACACGGGTTACCAGTCGAGTTGGGAAGTTACTCGGGCACAGGAGGGTGAAAGCGGAATCATTAACTTTTTTTCCGGCGGAAGTACGGTCGCCACAATGTCAAGTACCAGCGCCTTCGCAACAGCGAGCAATTTGCGCGCACGCACCGACGCGCAGACTGCGCTGCAACGTGCGGAACCGGTGTATCCCGGGCTCAGCGCGCAATGGAATGGCAAGCTCACCCAATCGTTGCCGCATCTGAATCCGCTGGCGCGCGCGTCGTATGCCTACTATCGGGTGGGTCAGTACACTGCGTTTGGCGGTTACGAAGGTGTGCGGCAGCAAGGTGTGCTGTTCTGTGGCGACCACACGTCGCAGGATTTTCAAGGCTTTATGGAAGGGGCAGCGAGTGAAGGTCGACGCGCAGGTCGAGAGCTCGCGAAGCTGCTGCGCTAAGCGGCCAGCGCGACGGTCAACCCGATCATGAGCGCGATCAGTCCCGCAATTTGAAAAAGCGTTTTCATGTTGCTGTTCGATGGGTGGTTGAACATGGATAAATTATCGGTGGGATACGCCCGTCCAGCAGTGAATAAATTCGGCTCCGCAGCGTGAAATAATCACTCGCAAGACAGCGCGGATGACGATGGGGTTTGCTTGCAGTGGTGGGATCGGCTGTGTAGAATGCCCAGCCTTAAATAGCAGGCGCGTAGCTCAGTTGGTTAGAGCACCACCTTGACATGGTGGGGGTCGTTGGTTCAACTCCAATCGCGCCTACCAATTTTTCACAGCACTGTCTTTACAGTGCTTTTTTATTTGCGCGGATCGCGCCATGCCGATAATTACTCTTCCTGACGGTAGTCAGCGTACATTTCCCGCACCGGTCACGGTGTTCGATGTAGCGGCGTCCATTGGCCCCGGGCTTGCGAAGGCGGCGTTAGCGGGCAAGGTGAACGCGCGCTTGGTGGATACTTCGCACCTCATCGATCAAGACGTGCACCTCGCGATCATTACTGAGAAAAGCCCTGAAGCATTGGAAGTGATTCGTCACTCCACCGCCCATTTGTTGGCGCAGGCGGTGAAGCAATTACATCCGGATGCGCAGGTGACCATCGGTCCGGTCATCGAAGATGGTTTCTTTTACGACTTCTCCTATCCCAAAGGTTTTACGCCCGACGATTTGACTGCCATTGAAAAGAAGATGACCGAGATCTCGCGGCAGGATTTGGTAGTCGAGCGCAGCGTGATGCCGCGTGATGCGGCGGTGGAATTCTTTCGCAACCTGGGCGAGGAATATAAGGCGCGCATCATTGCCGACATCCCCAAAGCTGAAGATATTTCGCTCTACCGCCAAGGTGATTTCATCGACTTGTGCCGTGGGCCGCACGTGCCGCGCACCTCCAA